>CAMWSZ010000157.1 GCA_947177005.1 uncultured Clostridia bacterium
GTATCGGAAACGCTGGGGACGCTGGATTATGACACCATGGATGAAGAACAGACGGTAATGTTGTTGGAAACAATCCTGCGCCTGCATACATTGAGCTGGGTAGATACCGCGCCGCTGCTGCGGAAATTCTGGGCAAAACTCAATGAACCGAAGCCCTTTAAAGAAATGGCAGACAAGCGCCGGAAACACTTTGTTCTCTTTGCAGCTGGACAATTCATGCCGGAAATCATCAAGGAAGAGACAGCGAGGATGAACGGCGATATCTGTTCCGGCGGAATCAGCGGCATTCAGCCCAAGGAGTGGGAGATCCTCAGAGAACAGAAAAACTGCCGGTACGGCTATACGTTGTTCGGACCGCTGGCGGGGGAGACGGAAATTGGAACCGCCGCCCTGTTGATGAACGAACAGGACCCGGAGGCTTCGGCTTTGCTTTTGGATAGCGTGAAGCGTTTCGAGGAACTGCCAATCCAGGCCCTGTGTCAGGCATTAAACAGGGGTGTGGTTTTCCCCCTGCCAACGCGGTCCATGAATATTGAGGAACTGGACATCCTCGCCTCCCGAATGACCCAGGACCAGACGGTTCTGCGGACCCTAGTGGAACGGTCATCCCAGGAGAATTTTTCCGGAAGCTGGCAGTCGTTGCTGTGGGCCAGAGGCTTGGCATTGTCGGCGGTGAGATCCTGCGAGTGGAAGGATGCCAAGAACGATTTTATGCTGGCAAAAGCTTTCTCTAAGGTGGAGTGGACGTTTTTAACGGCTTATTATGCTCCTGAGGTCCTCCGAGAGGAAAACCTTTGCGCTCTGCCGTTTCTGCACCGGTTCGGTTGGTATTGCGCCCATGCGTTTGACGCTCTGGAGGCGGGAGACACTGTGGGGTATGTGCATTATCTTCGAGAGGGGCTCGTCTCCTGCGAGGCCATGAAAGAAATGGTGGAATTCTTGTTGAAGTATACACCGGAGCTTCAGCCTTTACACCCCAACGCGGAGCTTCTGGTTTTGGCGGAGAAAGTGCGGACAATTTTGGCTGCTTACCCGTCTGACGATCCGGCAGTGATACTTGTAAAGCAGAGCGCGGCCTATCAGAAGATGTCCCATCTGTTTAAAGAACAGGATTTGGCACTGGCAGGAGGGCTGACGCAGTGAAAGTTGTAATACTGGCCGGAGGACTCGGCACCCGTATCAGCGAGGAGAGTCATCTGAAGCCGAAACCTATGATTACCATCGGCGACCAGCCGATTTTATGGCACATCATGAAGTATTACTCCAGCTTTGGATTTAACGACTTTGTGATCTGCTGCGGCTACAAGGGCCACATAATCAAGGAGTATTTTGCGGATTACTACCTGTACCATTCTGATGTTACCTTGGATTTTTCGGCGGGGAACCATATGACCGTTCACGCGAATATTGCCGAACCATGGCAGGTGACATTGGTGGATACTGGTCTATATACCCAGACTGGCGGACGGGTGAAACGGGTACAGAAGTATATCGGGAATGAGGCGTTTATGTTGACCTATGGCGATGGCGTGAGCAATGTTGATCTTGCTGCGCTGTTAGAGCAGCATCGTGCGTCCGGCAAAACTGTAACCCTGACTGGTATCCAGCCGGGAGGACGGTTCGGCGTACTGGACCTGGATAATACAGGGACGACCGTAACTGGTTTCCGTGAGAAGGCCAAAGAGGACGGCGGTTGGATCAACGGCGGCTTTATGGTCATGGAGCCTGAAGTCTTTGATTGTCTCAGTAAAGACGAAGACTGTGTTTTGGAGCGCTGGCCGTTGGAAACGCTGGCTACTCATGGACGGTTGGGAATTTTCAGGCACACTGGATTCTGGCAGTGTATGGACACCCAGCGAGACCGGGGAAGGCTGGAGCAGATGTGGAATGAGGGCTATGCGCCATGGAAAGTTTGGGAGGAGTAACGTGAAATATTCGGCAAATAGAATAGAACAGCAAGCGGACGCTGCGGCGCAGAAACAGATAGATATTGAGAAAGCGGCAGATGAGATTTGGGAAAAGAGGCTGATTGAGTGATCTCTGTCCTCATGTTGACATACAACCGGGAATTACTGGTTTCCCGAGCCATTGAAAGCATTTTGTCCCAAACTTATCAGAACTTTGAGTTCCTCATTGTGGACAACGGCTCCTCGGATCGAAGCGGCGAGATCGCCGGTACATACGCCGCACGTGATTCACGCGTTCGAGTCATCCACCGGAAACGGGGCAATATCGGTGCGGGCCGTAACACCGCCCTGGACGCTGCAAAGGGCGCATATATTACCTTCATTGACGACGACGATTGGGTGGAACCGGACTTTCTGGAATTTCTTCTGCGTCTGTTGGAAGAAAATTCTGCCGATGTTGCCATCTGCGGCGCGGCAGACAAAGCATTTGACGAGAAAAAAGTTATGACCGCTGAAGAAGCGCTAATCGAGCTTATGTGGCGGAAGAAGTATAATATGGCTTTCCCTACCAAGCTGTTCCGCCGGGAACTGGTTAACCAACTGCGTTTCCCGGAGGAGGGCGCCTATGACGACATTGCGTTGATGTACAAGCTCTTGGCGGCGGCCAAGCAGATAGCCTATCACGGTCTGCCGAAGTATACCTTCTGCCGTCACGGCGGCAATAACTCTGCATGGACAACAAACCACAGTCTGCTCAACGCCTCGACGCTGGATGAGTATTTGCAAGCGTACCGTACCCGGACAGAGTGGCTCAGCGGTCTGTTCCCGGACAGGGCTCCAACATGGCGGTATTTTGAGTGGTCGTTCATAATTTCCATGGTGGAGAAGATCACGCGCCTGAATATTCCAGAGTGTGAGAAGCAGCTCGTAGCCATGAAACGTCATCTGCGGGTTCATCGTGAGGAATTTCTGAACGCCCCGGAAATACAGGAGTTTGAGAAAAAATGGATGGAGGAGTACATCGTATGAAATTGCCGGACAGCTTGGAGCTTCAAAAAGTATATGACATCTTGGGGGACAGTGTCTCAAAAGACATTTACCGGCACCGGCTGCTTTACTCCCTTTTGGGTGAAAAAGAGGAGATCACAAAGATGGTTTATGAGTGCTCTCCCGCCAGTGCATTGCTTAGTACATCCAAAGTCTGCTATTATGGAGCTGGAGCTGGCGGCGGCTGGCTGGTTCAATATAACCGAAATGCCTCTTTTGTGATCGATAAATATAAAACAGGGACGTTTGGAGGACTTCCAATTCTTTCATTGGATGATTTTTTGAAGCTGTCCGATTGTAAAGAATACCTGATCGTGATTACGGTTGGAAAGGAGAATATTCGGAAGGAAATCGCGGCGGAGCTGGACAGCCATGGCCTGCAATATTTATTTGCATATTTTGATATGCAATATTTCGATTTACAATACTTTGATTTGCAATACTTCGATTTACGAAATGAGTATTTTGTGGACGTAGGAGCCTTAGACGGCGAGACAACAATGTACTTTTTAGAACATTTTAAAAATGGACATGCATACGTTTTGGAACCCAATCCCGCGCAGTTTGCGGTGACAAAGAAGCGCCTGCGGAACCGTCCAGAGGCGGAGCTGTTCCCGTATGGAGCCTATGACCAAAACACGATGCTCCGGTTTGATACCAGCAATGTGGACGCCGGCAGTGCAAGGGTTTCCGAAACAGGGACGACTGAAATTGAGGTGCGGAAACTGGACGATTTACTGAAGGATCGAAAGGTGACCTTTCTCAAGATGGACATTGAGGGTTCTGAACTGGCGGCTCTGCGGGGCGCAGAACGGATTATCCGGGAGCAACGGCCTAAGCTGGCTGTCTGTGTTTACCACAAGCCGGAGGATATATGGGAGATTCCCAGTCTGATCCTGCAATATCATCCGGACTACAAGCTGTATCTGCGGCATTATTCCATCTCCTATACAGAAACTGTTTTATATGCGATTTAATGTGAGGTGTTCTGAAAGATGCTGAAAACAAAACGAATGTCTATCGTTCCCACCTTTGCCTGCACCCTGCGCTGCAAGCTGTGCTCCAACCATATGCCATTGTTTCAAAATCCCCCCCGTGCGACGGCTGAGGAAATGAAGACCGATATTGACAGTCTGTTCACGCTGTTTGATCATATCGAATGGCTACAATTTGTAGGCGGCGAAATTTTTACCCACAGGCATTTGGATGAGGTGTTTTTGTATTGCAAGAACTATTCCGCCCAATTTGACCGCCTCATCATCGAGACCAACGCCACCATCTTGCCCACGGACAAAGAGCTGGAAAGCCTCCTCTCCTACGGGGAGAAACTGAAAGTGATGATTAGTGATTACGGAGAATTGTCCAAGGTCAGGAATCAATTCGTGGAGATCCTGACACAAAATAATGTCGAATATAATTTGAAAAAGTATCATGGTGATGTGATGGGCCAGCACTTTGGCGGCTGGATTGACAATACGCCTTGCCGGGATCTGCTGGAGCCGGATGAGTATGTAACACAGCAGGCCGCTCGATGCGCACAAGTGCGGCTGGAGAATATGCACATTTTTCGAGGAAAGCTTCATCGGTGCAGCAATTCTCTGTTTCTGTCGGAGCTTGGCGTGTGCGTGCCCAATCGAGGGGATTTTGTGGATCTCTATGACGGCACTAGCCAGGAGGAAAAGCGAGAGATTATTAAGAGGTTTTACGCATATCCCCGCAAATCGTGCCATTACTGCACATGGAAAAGCGGAGACTCGGCGGAACGCTATAGCGCGGCGGAGCAGGAGGCGCGGTCAAATGACGCATAAACATCTGTACCATGAGTTGCACAGCCTGCGTTAATGGAGGGAGGGACTATGAAAGATCTCAAACAGTTCCTGGCATCCAAAATTACAAACGGCGAACAAGTGGCTCTGTATTGCTATGGAATTCTGGCCGAACACATGCTTTTCAGCTTGAAACAGTTTTATGGCGTACTTCCGGCAGTAATCATTGATAACGACGAGAGGAAGCGGGGTACAGCGGAGTTCAATGTACCGGTAATGCCCTTTGCCGACGCACAAAAGCAATTTGCGGGGCTTCAATACTTTATCTGCTCCGATGACTTCAAATACACTATCATCGGGGATCTATTGGAAAAGGGTGTTTTGCCGGAAGCAATTATCAACTATGTGCCGGTGGAGAAGCGCCGGACCTGCCTGTATTTTTACAACCGGCTTCTCTTGGTTCAGGGCTGCGAGAACACTCCGAACAAGCTCAGCCACTGCAACCGGGACTCGTTCAAGTCTCAAATAGCATTCACTGAATTTCCCTGTGAAGATGGACGTTACGAGAATACAGAGGAACTTCTCCGTCATTCCTTTGAAGCTTTCGAGGGCGGCAGGCTTGAGGTCTGCCGTGACTGCGTGATGAACAAAGAGCAGTATATTGTCAGCCGGGACTGCCCAAAGCACTATAAATCTGTGGCTTTCTATCAGGAGACATGCGCCGATTGCTTGTCCCACTGCGTCTACTGCTGTGTCGGCGGAAATTCCAAGAACGAAATATCCGTTCGCATGCGGACTCTGGAGGACTTTTCTAAATTTACAGCCTCTGTACTGGCGTTGGGCTGGGTCGATGATGATTTCACCTGCGCACTTGATATGTCTGAGTGGGAATACGACCGGAAAATTGATTTGGTGCTCCAAGAGGTCAGCCGTGCCCAACTGACACCGTTGGTCTATAAAGTAAACTCCTGTCTGCTGGTATACAGCGAGCATCTGGCGGATCTGTTGCGACGGGGAATGGTCTATGTGATCTGGTCTCTTGATGCAGGGACGCGGGAAACCTATCGAAAGATCAAGCAGATCGATGCATTTGACAAGGCGGTCCGCAATGTCCGGCGGTATATGCAGGAGGATGTATTTGGCGGCAGATTTCTTGTTGCGAAATATCTGATTGTTAAGGGAATCAATGACAATCCGGAGGAGTTTGACGCCTATTTGTGCCTTGTCAAAGAATTGAACCTGCGGTTTGTTTCCTTGAGCTTTGACTTCTATGCGGATGCGGACGAGCAGGATCTGCGGTTTATTCAGGAGTGCTATCGAAAGCTTACCGGCGCAGGGTTAGAGCTTACCTATAAAAACAATTCAGCAGCAATCGCAAAAGCGCTGAACATGAATAGTATTCTAAGCCAATAGGATAGGGAGGAAACGCTATGAAGCATCGTATGATTGCTGCTGAACACATCCGGAGAGGTGAAAACGTTGCCCTGTATTGTGATGGCCTCTTCAGCGATACCAATATCCTCTATCTGGATAAGTTCTGCGGCGTAAAGCCCGCCGTTGTTATTGATAATGATCCCCGCAAAAAGGGTTCCACACTGCTGGGTGTTCCCATTTTGAACTATGCCGGGGCCAAAGCCGCCTTTCCGGACCTGTACTACTATATTCAGGGCAATACCTATCAATATACCATTATTGGAAGCTTGCTGGAGGACGGTATCCGGCCGGATCACATAATTAACTATGTGCCAGTGGAGAAACGGACGGGCTGCCTGATCGCGGAAAGTTCCATTGGAATTGCCGGTTCAGGATGCAATATCTGTTATGAGACCGGATTTAACTACAATAAGAACCACAATATACTTTCCTTCGACCAACTGGATGTAGAGGACTTTAACCGCCGGTTTGCGGATTTTCGGGACCGCCATGCCTTTCAACAGGCCGACGGCTCAGACTGCCGCGTCAGTTGTCCGCTCTATAAGCCTAGCTATTATGCAGCAGAACCGAAAATCCGCCTCATTGGAAATTACAACACCGATTACTGTGAGCTGGCTTGTGTGTATTGCTTTCTGCAAGAGCTGGGTATGGATCGAAAACCTCGCGCTATTGCATTCCACCAGTGGCTTTCCATACTTTTGCGGTCGAACGCCGCCGCCGACGCATTGGTTGCTCATCTGTGCCCAACGGAGAAAACTTTGGACGCGGACATGGA
>CAMWSZ010000158.1 GCA_947177005.1 uncultured Clostridia bacterium
CCCGCCGCAGCCAGTCAGGGCCAGCAGCATCGTCAGGAGCAGTACCCATGCGATTGTCTTGCCATGCTTCATAAGCTCATACCTCCGTTTGTATCGTTTATCGTCATTGTCATTTGTCATATGTCCGACATATAAGCTGCTTATACTATACACCGCTTTTTCCATAATGTCAATCGCAAATGTTATTTTCACGATTTTAGACAAAAGAAACACATAGAATTTAGCTATAATCACAAATCACCGGCTGCGCCTATAGATAACGATTGAACGCTGCGCGGGAGAGTGGTATACTTTGCCTGTGCCAACTTGACAAATCAGGATCTGAAGGAGCGTTTTACATGTGGTTCCATAACATTTATTTTATAAACGGAACCGGTTATGCCGGAAAATCAACAATGACAAAGCTGCTCGCAGAAAAATATGACGGCATTCTCTGTGAAGAAAACTACCACGACAGGCTTTTGCCTCAATTGAGCAAAGAAGAGTTTCCCTGCCTGACATATACCAGAGACCTGAAGGATTGGCATGACTTCATTAGAAGAACTCCAGAGGAATACGCGGCATGGATTGATGGGGTTACCAAAGAATGCGAAAT
This sequence comes from uncultured Clostridia bacterium, assembly GCA_947177005.1. Taxonomy (GTDB): domain Bacteria; phylum Bacillota; class Clostridia; order Oscillospirales; family Oscillospiraceae; genus Pelethomonas. Next base: position 596 of record CAMWSZ010000158.1, read on the forward strand.
ACTGGAACTAAGAATATTGGAAGACTTGAGTGCGCAGGAAAAGCCCATTTTTGTGGATACGAATATCTCGGTAGAAACTTTGAAAACCATTACGGATCATAGCCATGTCCTGATAATGCTTGCAGATCCGCAAATATCTGTACGGCGGTTTTTTGAAAGGCCGGACAGGGAGAAGCAGTTCCTGTATCAGTTAATCATGGAAGAGCCTGACCCGGAGTACGCACTGAATAACTTCCGGCAATGCCTGGCACGGATTAATTCACAGGAAAGCTATGACCGCTTCCTGTATTCCGGATTTCATGTAATACGCAGAGATGAGGACAGAAGTATCCGGCAAACACTGGCCCTTGCGGAAAAAGCATTTGGCTTAGAACGTTAACGTACAGTTTTTTAGGGGATTTCGCCTTTTGGTGAAATCCCCCTTAACGTACTTTATTTCGGTTACAGGATCTTCTCCATTCCGATTTTCTGCTGCTGGAGGCCGCATTTTTCGTAGAACCGCATGGCGCTTGGGTTGCAGGACCAGACGTTCAGCGTGACGTTATAGCAGCCCGTCCGCCGGGCAAGGTCCAATACCGCCTGATACAGCTCATACCCCACGCCCGTTCCCCGGCAGCTCTCGTCTACGCAGAGGTCGTCCAGATAGAGCGTGGTCATGTCGTTGAAGGACCCCTCGTTTTTGTGGACCTGATACACGCAGAACGCATAGCCTGCAACCCAGCCGTTTTCGTCCTCCGCAACCAAAACAGGGCGGCCCTCATCTTTGAGCAGCTCCCGCAGCTCCTGGTCATCATATTTCCGGCCCCCGGTCCGGAACAGATCCGGACGCCCCGTGTTATGTACCCGGCACACCTGTAACAGCAGGCTGCCCAATCTGGGAATATCCTTTTCCTCAGCGCGTCTAATAGTCATGATCATCATATCCTTTCTGTTTGATATTCTTTCAGCTGTCCGGCGGTCAGATCCATGACCACCGCGCCGCCCAGCAGGATTCCCGCCGCCGGGGGTACCCAGGGCACGCTTCCCGGCACGCTGCGCCGTCCGGGCGGGGGTGTCTCCAGTCCGGCGCAGGGGACCGCCTCCTCCGGACTGTAGACTACCTTCAAGTGCTTGACGCCCCGGCGTCCCAGCTCCCGGCGCATCACCCGCGCCAGGGGACATCCATAGGTTTTATTCAGGTCTGTGACCTCCAGCTTAGACGGGTCCAGCTTGTTTCCGGTGCCAAGCGCCGAAATGATCGGGATATTCCGTTCCAGCGTCCGGCAGATCAGGTCCACCTTGCACGCCACCAGATCAATTGCGTCGGCCAGGTAATCGAAATCCCCGAAAAAACTGCTGCTGGTATCCCGGTCATAGCGGGCCTTAACCGGATGAACCCTGCACGCCGGATTGATGTCCAAAACGCGGCGGGCCATGACTTCGGCCTTCGGCTGTCCGACGGTGGAGCCGAGCGCACCCAGCTGCCGGTTAATATTGCTCTCGCTGAAGCAGTCCTCGTCAACGAGGGTCAGCTCCCCCACGCCGGACCGTGCCAGCGTCTCTGCCGCCCAGCTGCCCACGCCGCCCAGTCCCACCACGCACACATGACACGCCGCAAGGCGTTCCATTGCCGCCGGACCCAGCAGCATTTCGTTTCGCAGAAACCGTTCTGTCATATTCTCTGTTCCTCCCGGTAAAAACGGCCCCGGAAGCCTGTTCCCGGGGCCGTACAGATCACACGCCAATGGCGTCCATATTGCTTGTGTTGACGTCTGCCGCCACACTGTTGATTGTCTCGTCATACCAGGTGCTGTAGGCGTCAGCGGTCATATCGCTTTCGCAGGCGTAGTGCCAATACTGGGTGTCGCCGTATCCCACAAAATACATGATGTGCTGGCCGTAGGTGGTTTCGACAATACCGGTATCGCCGGGCCTGCGGCCCCCTTCATAGCACCAGTCCTCGAACTCCGAGATCATCGCGCCCTTTGCGGTATTCTCATACAGGCCGCCGTTGTCTTTGCTGCCGGTGTCCTGAGAGTACTCGGCTGCCAGAGAAGCAAAACCGTCCTCGGTGCCGTCCCACCCGGCGAAAATCTCCTCCGCCTTGGCCAGCACCTGACCCTCTTCGGCCTCCTCGCCCTCGGCCAGGCCCAGACTGTCCTCTGTCACCAGAATATGGCGGACCGAGTAATCCAGGGCTTCATCGCGGCTGCGGCTGTTGAAGAGGACCACATAGTATTGACTCTCGTCCTCCAGAACGGCGGTATCGCCGTTTTTGCGGCTGCTGTCGAAGAGCCAGTCGCTGTAGGTAGAGGAGTTGTCGGACATCTCGCTGCTGGCATAATAGCCCACGTCATGGTCATTGGCGAGGGTTTCCAGATTGCCGCCCTCGCGGTAGGCCGCCAGAATCTCATCGGCGGTATTTTTAGCCTCTGTCATTGCGGCGGTTTTTTCCTCATCCGTAGGCTCAATGACGTTGCCGTCATCATCGGTTTTGGTTTCGGGATAGCCGGAGATGGAGACATACGCGCCGTCCACCAGGTCGTACTCGTCCTTATGTTCGTTGTAATAGGACTCGATCTCACCGTCTGAGAAGCTGATGCCGTCGTAGTGGGCGGTAGCGTATTTGCTGGCCAGCAGACGGTCCTTTTCGCAGGACTCATAAATGGAGGGCGTCATGGTTGCGCCGTACACAAGGCCCAGATAGGTCCGGTAGGAGTAGCCCGCGCTTTTGGCGCTGCTTTTCAGGCTGTCGAGGTTGTCGTTATAGAGCGTCATGTCGTCCGCTTCCAGACTCATGCCTTCGTCCCTGGCGGCTTTTTTGGCGGCATGGGTAAACTGCATCTGCTTGACGGCTTCTTCCTTGAAGTAATCGTCCCAGGTACGGGTTTCGTCGTAGGACTGGCTTTTCATGGACTGGCTGGTATCAAGCTGGCCGAACATGACGGCATAATAACCGCTGGTGCTGTTGACAAAGCTCTGGTAAGCCTGCTGATAGTAGTAGGCGGTCTGCGCGACGGTGTAGTTTTCGCCGTCAATCGTAACCGCGGTTTTATTGCGTTCGATGATACCGGAGTTATAGATGACCAGGAAAACCGCGAGGATAACAAAGGCCACTGCGCCTGCGGTATACAGGGCCAGGGAGCGTTTTTCGGCGGCTTTTTCCTGTGCTTCACGGGCGGCTCTGGGGTTCGGGGAACCGCCCGTCAGCGTTTCCTGACGTTTCTTTTTTTCTCTGGATGCGCTCATAAGCTATTCATTCCTTCCAAGATTTTCTGACTGCCGCCGGGGCGGCGGTATTATGATTTGTCGAGGGATATTTTTGCTCAACGCACAATAGTATAATAGATTTTCCCACATTTCGCAAGCACAACTTGTCCCACAAAGGGAAAAATTTTGACGGCCTCATAAAAATGTTCCCTGCGCTCCGGCTCTTGAATCCCCGTCCGGAATGTGCTATAATAAAAATATACAAACCGGCGCGTTCAAAGTGCGCCGCAATGCAACAGTTTTCACAACGTCAAAAGGAGGAACGGACCATGACCAGAGACGCGCTGAGAAAATTGATCCGAACGGCAGCCGGTGAGCTTCCGGCGGATACAGTCATCAAAAACTGCCGGGTGCTGGATGTCTTTACGGGACAGTTCCGGCAGGGCGACATCGCGCTGTGCGGCGAACAGATTGCTGGTATTGGCAATTACAGCGGCCTCATTGAGACCGACGCCGGGAACCGTTACGCGGTCCCCGGCTTCATCGACAGCCATATTCATATCGAATCCTCCTGTCTCAGTCCGGAGGAGCTGGGCCGGATGCTGGTTCCCCACGGAACCACGGCCGTTATCGCCGACCCCCATGAGATCGTCAATGTCTGCGGCGTCAGGGGTCTGGACTACATGATGTCCGCGGCGGAATATACCGCCATGGATATCCAATTCATGCTGCCCTCCTGCGTCCCCGCCACGCCCTTCGAGACCGCGGGCGCAGAGGTCACTGCACAGGAAATGGAGGAGCCTATCCGCCGGGAAAAAATACTGGGCTTGGGCGAATTTATGAATTTTCCCGGCGTTCTCTCCGCCAGTGACGCCGTTCTGGACAAGCTGCTGCTGGCCAAGCGCAACGGCAAGCTGATTGACGGCCACTCCCCCGGCCTGACGGGCCTGCCCCTTAACGCCTACGCCGCTGCCGGGATTCTCGGGGACCACGAGTGCGCTTCGGTTGAGGATATGCGGGAACGGCTTGCCCTGGGCATGTACGTCCTGCTGCGGGAGGGTTCCGCCTGTCATGACCTGCGCAGTCTGCTCAAGGGCGTGACGGCGGAAAACAGCCGCCGCTGCCTGCTCTGCTCCGACGACCGCCAGCCCAAAACGATTCTGCGCGAGGGCCACCTGGACAGTCATCTGCGTATCTGCGTGGAGGAGGGCCTTGATCCCGTCACGGCCCTGCGGATGGCCACTTTGAATGCGGCGGAGTGCTTCCGTCTCTATAACCGCGGCGCACTGGCTCCCGGATATCGTGCAGACATCGTTCTGCTGGATGACCTTACCCACTTCCGCACGGACCGCGTCTGGATTAAAGGACAGCTTGCGGCGGAAAACGGCGTCTATCTGCCGCCGGTACGGCATCATGATATATCCGATGTGATGCGCAGTATCCATATCAGGGATTTTTCCGGGAAAAAGCTGAAAATGCACCTGAAAAGCAGCCGTGTAAACGTAATCGAACTGCTGCCCGGCGGCGTGGTGACAAAAAAATCCACGGCGGAGGTGCCGGTGGATGCGGAGGGCGAATTTGTGTGGACAAAGGAGAAGGGCATCGTCAAGCTGGCCGTCGTGGAACGCCACCGCGGGACCGGTAATGTGGCCTGCGGTTTCCTGAAGGGCTACGGAATGCAGGCGGGCGCACTGGCGCTGTCCATTGCGCACGACTCCCACAATGTTATTGCCGCAGGCGTCAGCGATGCGGAAATCGCTTTTGCTGTGGAAGCGCTGCGGGAACAGAACGGCGGTATTGTGCTGGTGAGGGACGGCAGGGTGATTGACGCCATGCCCATGCCTATCGCCGGACTGATGAGCGACCAGCCGGGGGAATGGGTTGCGGAAAAGCTGGAGGCGCTCCATGAGAAAGCCCATACGCAGCTGGGCGTGTCCCGGGATGTGGACCCGGTGATGACCCTCTGCTTTATGTCCCTGCCGGTGATCCCCGAGATCAAGCTGACCGATATGGGCCTCTTTGATGTGAATAAATTTACGTTTATCCCGCTGGAAGCGGAGTAGCTGCCCAGAATCCGCCGCGTGAAGACATACTGAACGCATCAGAGAGGAGGCGAACGATATGGAAAACAAACGCCTGCATCCGGTCTTCCGGGTGTGCATTGATACAGACCGCAAATGCTTTGGGCCGGAACTGGCCATGCTGCTGCGGCGGGTGGAACGCCTGCATTCCCTGCGGGCGGCGGTGCTGGATATGGAGATAACCTATTCCAAAGCCCAGGCCATTCTGCGGGAGGCGGAAACCGGCTTGCAGTTTCCGCTGGTGCATTCGACCACCGGCGGGCGCAACGGCGGCGGCGCGGTTCTCACCCCGAAGGGGCTGCGTATGCTGGAGACCTACGAGCAGTTTGAGAAGGAACTGAACGAAGCCGGAGAAGAATTGTTCCGCAAGCATTTCGGTGAATTTTTTTGATACTTTTTCTCAACAAAAAGCAGAGGGTCAGGGAGCAAATCCCTGATCCTCTGCGTCCGAAACAAAGGTGCCCCGCATAAGCCGTGTGAGCCCGTTATAACCTGCACATAGACAGCAGGTGGGTCGCCTGCAGCGTCCTTTACTACTTCCAACTTCCAGCCGCGATAGGCAGCCGGGAGGCCTGCAAACCAGACGCTGAACCAGCATCCCGAATAACGAAATGTGGGTTAAAAAAAGACTCATCACGCACCACGCAGGGCACCGTTTATGCTTATTATATGCCGGGAATGCAGCGAAGGCAACGCCGGTCAGTCATTTTCCTCGTCAAAGAGGAGATCCATAAATAACTGGTACACCTCGTTGAGCTCCTCGTCGGTGTCCAGCGTGGACAGCAGCTCCTCGCCGTTTTCCACGATCTCCTTGAGGATCACCAGACCGTCCTCATCGTCCGCTGCGTCCTCATCATCCCGAACCGCCGGAAAGAACGCCCTATACACAGTTCCTTTATGTTCCAGGACGTCCACAAACTCCAGCTCGATATCATTTCCCTCGTCATCTGTCAGGGAGATAAAAACTGGGCTGGTTTCTTCACTGCTCATAGGCCGCGCCCTCCTTTGGCATTTGGTTACTCGTTTGGACCTCCTATAGTGT
>CAMWSZ010000159.1 GCA_947177005.1 uncultured Clostridia bacterium
CGTGTGGAAGCTCCAGGCGCCCAATCTCTCCGCATGTCCCAAATGCGGTGCAATGCGTCTGTCCCACAGAATGTGCCCCGAGTGCGGTACCTATAACGGCCGTCAGGTCAAGAGCGCCGCGGAAGAATAATCAAAAACCGGAGGCTGACAAACAGTCCTCCGGTTTTTTCGCGTTTTTTTCGCCTTATGCCCCGCGTTCCCTCAGCTTTCAGGAACACTTCCCCGGCCTGCGCATAAGATAGCTCAGCATCCAAAACGCTGCACTCTTTTCCCAAATTTTCAGACGCACAGCTTTCCGCTGCCGTCAACTCAATATTTATTTTTCTTGGCATTACGGAAAAGGTGTGCTATAATGTCTGGCATACTAGTCCGACACCCCGTTCCGGGCGTGGGATAGAGAGAAGGGAGACGCTGTCCGTGCATAAGAAATTGTCGCGGCTGATCGAGCCGAATCTTCAGCCGTATTTCCTCTGCCTGACCCTGTTTATCATCGCCGCTGTCCCTATCCAGCCGCTGCTGGCCGCGGCGGAAGCCCTGGTTATGCTGGTCCTCTATGTGGCCTACCGCCGCCAGCGCTCCCGCCGCCGCCGTTCCGCCATGCAGTACATCGCAACTATTACCGGCGGTGTGGACGCCGTCAACCGCAATACCCTGCTCAATACCCCGCTGCCGGTGGTGGTGTTTCGGGTGAATACCGGGGAGATCATCTGGGCCAATGACGCCTTCATCGACCTGTCTGAAGCCAGCGATGACGTCTTCGATATGAACATCCATGACCTGGCCCCCAATTTCGACTACCAGTGGATCGTTGACGCCAGCCAGCCGGACTGCTGCGTCGAGGCCGGCGGTCGTATCTTCCATGTCTACGGCTCCACCAGCCGTCTGCCCGACGCCAGCCAGATCGTTACCGCCTACTTCATCGACGTCACCGAGGCCCAAAAGCTTCAGAAAGTCTTTGCGGCCAGCCGGCCGGTGGTGGCGATTTTCGTTCTCGACAACTACGAGGAGATGATGAAGGCCGGCGGCGACGCCGCCAAATCCTCCGTGCAGGCCCGCATCGACGGCGAGCTCTTTGACTATACCGCAGGCTCCGGCGGGATTCTCCGCAAATATGACCGCGACAGATATTTGTTCATATGCGACGAGCAGTTCTATAACAGGCTGTTGGAGGAAAAGTTTGCCGTGCTGGAATCGGTGCATCAGGTCATCAGCGAGGACGGCGTCTCCGCCACACTCTCCATTGGCATCGGCAAGGACTGCAATACCTACGAGGAGGCGTTCAGCTGGGCCGAAAAATCCATTGAAATGGCCCTCAGCCGCGGCGGCGATCAGGCCGTTGTCAAGGACAGCCTGGACTATCAGTTCTACGGCGGCAAGTCGAAATCCGCCGAGAAACGCACCAAGGTAAAATCCCGCGTCATGGCAAAGGCACTGGGCGAACTGATTGAGGACGCCGGTCAGATCTACGTCATGGGCCACGAATACGCCGATATGGACGCCGTGGGCGCGGCGGCGGGTATCTGCTGCGCCGCCCGGAAACGGGGTAAAAAAGCCCAGATCGTCATTGATCTGGAGGGCAACAACGCCCGCCCTCTGGTGCGAAAGCTGGGCTCCGCGGAGGAGTATGACGGCATCTTTATCAGTGGACAGGAGGCGTTTATCCATGCCCAGCCCGGCGCGCTGCTGATCGTCGTGGACACCAACCGTCCGGATATGGTGGAGAACCGCCAGCTCCTGGACGCCTGCAACCGTGTCGCCGTCATCGACCACCACCGCCGCGCCGCCACCTATATCGAAAACGCGGCCCTGAATTTCCATGACACCTATGCGTCCTCCGCCTCGGAGCTGGTGACGGAGCTGCTGCAATACCTGGTGGAGCCCTCCGACCTTCTGCCAGAGGAGTCCGAGGCCCTGATGGCCGGGATCATGCTGGATACCAAAAACTTTATCCTCCATACCGGCGCACGTACCTTTGAAGCGGCAGCGTTCCTGCGCCGGGCCGGGGTGGACACCTCCGACGTCCGCCGCTATTTCCAGAGTGACCTCCCCAGTATGATCCAGCGGTATGATATCATCCGCACCGCGCAGGTGGTCCACGGTGATATCGCGGTGGCCGTCGCGGAAAAGGACGTCTCCCGCATCACCGCCGCCAAAGCCGCTGACGACCTGCTGACCTTGCAGGGGATTCAGGCGTCCATTGTGCTCTACCGCCAGGGCGACGGCGTCTCCATGTCCGCACGCTCTCTGGGGGAACCCAATGTGCAGGTCATTCTAGAGGCCCTCGGCGGCGGCGGTAACGCTACGGCCGCAGGCGGTCATGTCCCGGCTACAGGACTGGATTCCGTCCGGGCGCGCCTGCTGGCGTCCATTCAAAAATATTATGATTCCTAACAAACTCTTTTTACCTGTATTTTATTGTTTATCATGAGGAGGATATTACCATGAAAGTCATTTTACAGCAGGATGTCAGCGGCAAGGGCAAGCGCGGACAGTGCGTGGAGGTTGCGGAGGGCTACGCCCGCAACTACCTGCTCCCCCGCAAGCTGGCCGTCCTCGCCACCGCGGACGCACTCAACACCATGCAGCTGCGCGACAAGGCGAAAAAGGCCGAGGACACCCGCCTGAAAGCTGAGGCGGAGTCCATCAGCGAAAAACTGAAAAACTGCCCCGTGAAGGTCACCGCCCGCGCCGGTGCCAATGGAAAACTGTTTGGGGCCGTCACCAGCAAGGAGGTCTCCGACGCCCTCCGCACCCAGCATAACATCGAGCTGGCCAAGCAGAAAATCGTCATGGATGAACCCATTAAAGCCTACGGCAGCTACCAGCTCAAGGCCAAGCTGGGCTATGAGGTCACCGGAACCATTTATGTAATGGTAGTAGAGGGGAAATAACTTCACTATGGCAATTGACGAATTGCTTTCCCGCCAGATGCCCCACAATCTGGAGGCGGAACAGGCCGTGCTGGGCGCGATGCTCATCGACGCGGACTGCATCAAGGACGTCATGGACAAGCTCCAGCCCGACGACTTCTATATCCAGCAAAACCGGGAAATTTTCGAGACCGTGTACACCATGTTCAGCTACTCCAAGCCCATTGACGGCGTTACCGTTGCGGATGAGATGCAGAAAAACGGCGTCTATCAGGAGGACGTGACCCGCAGTTATCTGGCTCAGCTGATCGAGATGACACCCACCAGCGCCAATGTCATGGAATATGTCGCCATTATCCGGGACAAAGCCCTCCTGCGCAGTCTGGCGAAAGCGGCGGGAGAGATCTCGAAAATGGTGCAGGAGGGACTGGGAGAGGCCGGCGCGATTCTGGAGGCGGCGGAACAGCGGGTGTACTCCATACGCCGGGGCCGCAGCTCTCAGGAGCTGATCCCCATTTCCCAGATGATTAAACCCTATCTGGACCGCCTCAATGAGCTGGCCGCCGGAAAAACGGATCTGCCCGGCCTGTCCAGCGGCTTTTCCCATGTGGACTATAAAATCCATGGTCTGAACAAATCGGACCTGATTCTGCTGGCCGCCCGCCCGGGCGTGGGAAAAAGCTCTTTCGCGCTGAATATGGCCCTCAATGTGGCGAAACAAACCGAGAAAACGGTGGCGGTATTTTCCCTGGAGATGTCCCGGGAACAGCTGCTGAGCCGGTTAATGGCCTCGGAGGGGCTGATCGACCTGTCCACGCTGGCCACCGGCCGCCTCTCCAACGACGACTGGGCCAAGCTGACCCATGCCGCCCGCGTCCTGCGCCGGACCGACATCCGCATCGACGACAATCCCATGCTCACCGTGGCGGATATGAACGCCAAATGCCGCCGTCTGGACCACCTGGGTCTGGTGGTCATCGACTACCTCCAGCTGATGAGCTCTTCCGGCGGACGCAGCTACGCCGGTGAAAACCGGCAGCAGGCGGTCAGCGACATCTCCCGTATGCTGAAAATCATGGCAAAGGAATTGAACGTGCCGGTGGTGTGCCTCAGCCAGCTCAGCCGCGCCAATGAAAAGCGCGACAATAAACGGCCCATGCTGTCGGACCTGCGCGACTCCGGCGCCATTGAGCAGGATGCGGATATCGTCCTGTTTTTGTACCGCGAGGACTACTATAACGAGGAGACCGACAAGAAAAATATTGCCGAATGTATCGTCGCCAAAAACCGCCACGGCGAGACCGGCAAGGTGGCGCTGCGCTGGATGCCCCAGTATACCACATTCAGTACTGTGGAGATGCGTTTCGATGATGAGTGAAGCCCTGACCGTCCGGACCGCCGCCTTCTGCCGCCGCTGGGAGATCCGCAGCGTGCTCTGCGCCGTCTCCGGCGGACGGGATTCCATGGCCCTGCTGCATATTCTGTGCCATCTCTCCGCGGAAACGGGCCTGCGGGTGTCGGCGGCGCATTTCAACCACTGCCTCCGCCGGACCGCGGACCGGGACGAGCTGTTTGTCCGGGACTGGTGCCGGGCCCATGGGGTCCCCTTCTATGCCGGACGGGGCGACGTCCGGGCACAGGCGGCCCGGTCCGGGACAGGCATTGAGGATGCCGCCCGTACCCTCAGATACCAGTTCCTGGAGGAGACCGCCAGCGCCGTCTCCGCGCAACACATTGCCACCGCCCACCACCGCGGCGATAATGCGGAGACCGTTTTGCTGCATCTGCTGCGCGGTACAGGCCCGCAGGGGTTAAGCGGTATTCCGCCGGTGCGGGGACGCATCGTCCGGCCCCTGCTGGAGACCGGCCGCGATGAAATCGACGCTTATATTGCGGAAAACCGGATTCCCTATGTAGAGGACGAGACCAATCGGGACCCGGCCTATATCCGCAACCGGGTCCGTTCCGAGGTTTTGCCCCTGCTGGAACAGATCTCTCCCGGCAGTACCGTCCGCATTGCGGCGGCGGCGGCGCTCCTGCGGGACGAGGACGCCCATTTGCAGGCGGAAGCGGACGCCCTCCTGCCGGAACCGGAAGACGGCTGCATCATGCTGCCTGTCCCGGTGCTGAAGGGGCAGGATATTGCCATGCAGCGGCGTCTGGTGCGGACAATGGCGCGGCGTCTGGGCGTGACCCCTACAGTACGTCAGACGGAGGCGGCGCTGTCCCTGACCAGCGGGAAAATATACCATTTGCCCGGCGGATTGGAGGCGGTGCGCCTGCCCCACCGGCTCATCCTCCGCAGGCTCCCGGACCTCCCGCCGCCGCAGCTGCTGCACACCGGCGTCCAATATTGGGGCCCCTGGCAGATTACGCTGGGCACGGAACCGGCAGGCCCGGACGCCCTTGTGCTGGACGCCGCCGCCGGTCCGCTGACTGTCGCTGCCTGGGACGGCACCGGCCGTCTTGCGGTGGAAAACGGCAGCCGTTCCCTCAAACGCATTTTTCAGGACTGCGGCATCGCCCCCGAAAAACGGCGGGAACATCCGGTGCTGTACGCAGACGGAAAACCGGCCGCCGCGCCGGGTGCGGGGGTGGATTGGACGCTGCGCCCGAAAAAGAATAAACCTGTCATAACAGTCACATTTGCTCCGGCCACCGGAAAAGAAACATAAGGAGAATGATTATGGGAAATATGGATCAGGATATCTTGAAAGTGCTCTATACCCAGGAGGAAATCGCCGCCCGCATCAACACGCTGGGCGCGCAGATGTATAAGGACCTCAAGGACAAAGAACCGCTGTTTATCAGCGTCCTGCGGGGGGCGTTCATTTTTATGGCGGACATCGTCCGGGCCTGCCCGGTGCGGTCCGATGTGGAGTTCATCGCCGTGTCGTCCTACGGCAGCGGCACCAGCAGCTCCGGCGCCGTCAAAATCACCCACGACATCCAGCAGGATATCTCCGGACGGAATCTGGTGGTTATCGAGGACATTTTGGACTCCGGCAATACCCTGCATTTCTTAAAACAGTACTTCATGACAAAGGGCGCGGCGTCGGTCTCTATCTGCACCCTGATGGACAAGCCCAGCCGCCGGGTAAAACGGATCGTCCCCGACTATGTGGGCTTCACGGTCCCGGATGAGTTCGTGGTGGGCTACGGTCTGGATTACTGCCAGAAGTACCGCAATCTCCCCTATATCGGCGTCCTCAAGCCGGAAGTATACGGGGGCGACTGAGCAAACAAGCGCAATGTAAAGGAGTGGACCCTTTGACGAAACGAGGAAAGACTCCCGGGATGGGATTATATTTTCTGGCCATTATCCTGCTGCTGGCCGCCTACTACGTGTTCTACGGGAACCTGGGGACGCCTACGGTCACCTATGCCCGTGTAGAGGAACTGTTCCAGCGGGAAGAGGTGCAGAGCTTTGTGGTCAAGGACGGCAGCAGCCTGTACCTGACGCTTCAGGACGGCTCCGTTGTCCGCAATGAGCTGGAGGACACCTATCTGTTCCGGGAAGAAATGGGTCCCCTGGTCCGGGAACAGAAGGAACAGGGGATCATTCGGGACTACGATTTCAGCCCGGTCTATACACCGTCGTGGTGGAGTGAAATCCTGCTGTATGTGGTGCTGATCGGCGGAATCTTCCTGTTCTGGCAGTATATGATGGCCAAATCCCAGGGCGGCGGAGGCGGCGGTATGGATCAGGGCCGCCGGTTCGGCCGGGCCCGGATCCGTTTCGGCTCCGACAGCAAACACAAAACCGGTTTTCCGGATGTGGCCGGGGCGGAGGAGGAAAAGGCCGAATTGCAGGAGATCGTGGATTTCCTGAAGGAGCCTAAAAAATATCTGGATCTGGGGGCGCGCATCCCGAAAGGCGTGCTGCTGGTAGGCCCGCCGGGCACCGGAAAAACACTGCTGGCGAAAGCGGTGGCGGGAGAGGCCGGGGTGCAGTTCCTGTCCATTTCCGGCTCCGACTTCGTGGAGCTGTACGTGGGCGTGGGCGCAAGCCGCGTCCGGG
>CAMWSZ010000160.1 GCA_947177005.1 uncultured Clostridia bacterium
CCCCTGCCGTACCCCCTCCCCCTGGTTATGGTGGGTTCAAACAGGTACTTGTCTGCCACACTCGTTATGATACCAGCTGTTTTGCGCTATGTCAACAAAATGTTTTAATACTTCAAATAGGCGATTGACAAAAGAGTTAATAGCGCATATAATTGCATTAATCAAACTAAAGAAAGGAGACAGCAGCCATGAAGCAGACAACGATCCCCAAAGCGCTGGAGGAAGTCGCGGCGAATTTGGCCCGGCTGGCCAGAGAGGACCAGCGGTATGTGGCGGGTGTCATTGACACTCTGAACGCTACCCGGCAGCAGCGCCTGACCACGGACGCAAAGCCGGGGAAATAAGAAGAGCCGCCGGGAATTTTACCGGCGGCGGAAAGGAGACAGTATGAACGATAAGATTATGGCAGGCGGGAATCTGGATAACATTGCAGACCGTTTGACCTGTGGCGTCTCCCTGGTCTGTATGCTCTGCGAAGTTGTGGGGACTAGCTCTATCACGGAGGAAGCGCTGCGTGGAGTGGGCGATCTGTTTGAATCTATTGTCCGGGATTTCCGGGCGGACATCGCCGCCGCTGAGGACTACCGGGAAACGCCATGGAAGGAGGCCCGACATGAAGAAAGTTGACAAGCTGCTCCAGCAGGCCAAAGAGCTGGCCCAGCGGCAGACGGTATTTGAGCAGCTGAAGAAAGACGCGCTGTATGCACAGCGCTCCTACTCCAAGGAACTGCTGTATCAGACCCACGGCGCGGCGCAGATGGCCCGGCAGTTGGGGGCTATTACCCACGAGGAGGCTGTGGAGCTGAACTGGATGACTGTTACGTTTATGAACACGAACCAGGACTATATCCAGCACCAGAGCGAGGAACTCAGCGCGATTGCTGCCGCGCTTGTGGCCCCGGAGGAGGGCGGCAAAAATTACCCTTCGCACACTGTAAAGGGGAAAAATAAGGGAAAACAGGTGTAATATGGGGCAAGCACCCATAGAAAACCATTGCGGCATCTGGATTTGACCGTTTTCTTTCCGATAACTCGCAGTTGTTCGTATGGGAAAAAGACGGTCAAACCGCCGCGAAATTGAGAGGAGAGACAGTATGAAGAAAACCGAACCCGGCAGCCTGGCAGGCGTGGAGGCAATCTTGCAAAAGATCGCCCACCTGCTGATTGATATCAGCGTTCCGGCCCCCGCCCCGCCGGAGATGGACTACAGCGAGCTGAACTATAAGAACCTGGAGGAGGCCGCCAAGGCGCTCGGGTACTCTGTGGATAAGCTGCGTACCATCGTACACCGGGAGGACTTCCCCGGCTACAAAGTCGGTGAACGCTGGTATATCCCAAAGGCGGAGCTGGCGGAGTGGAACGCGAAGATGGCAAAGGAGAAGGCCAGACTGTGAGCTACAATGACAAGCTGCGGCGTCACGCGCAGTATTACACAAAGAACCTGGGCCTGCGGGCGTTCCCCTGTAAACCCAAGACAAAGAAACCGGCCACGGAGCACGGTTTCAAGGACGCCACGACAGACCCTGACGCGGTGGACTTCTGGTGGAATGGTACATACCTCTACAACATCGGCATCGCTACCGGTAACGGTATTGTGGTGCTGGATGTGGACGCCAAGCACGATATTGGAAAGTACGGCGATGAAACGCTGGCGGAGCTGGAGCAGCAATACGGCCCGCTGCCGGATACCTGGATGTGCTTAACCGGCGGCGGCGGCACCCACTACTATTTCGCCTGTAATGACCCCGCTCTGACCGTGGCTACAGACTTCCTCCCCGGCCTGGACTACCGGGGCGACGGCGGGTATGTAGTGGCCCCGCCAAGCTTACACGAGAGCAGGCGTGAATACGAGTGGGAAGCAGCCCACCGGCCCGGAGATGTGCCGCTTGCACCGCTCCCCGACTGGTTACATAGGCTCATGCTCCAGGGCCGGGAAAGGCCCACCCAGGCCCCCAGAGAGAGCACAGCGGACAAGCTCCATGAGGGAAGCCGCAACGATGCACTATTCCGCCTGGCGTGTTCCCTCCGAAGCAAAGGAATGTCCGAAGCGGGAATCACCGCCGCGCTGCTGGCAGAGAACCAGGACCGCTGCGAACCGCCGCTGCCTGACCGGGAAGTGGAGAAGCTGTGCCGGAGCGCGGGGAAGTATGAGCGCGGAGAGCTGCCGGGCGGCAAGGCTCCAGAGCCGCCGAAGGAAGTGCAGCCGCTCCAGATTATTTCCGCGCCTGACCTCCAGCGGGCAATCCTGCCGCCGGTCAAGTTCCTGATTGACGGCATCCTCCCGGAAGGGACAAGCCTGCTGTCGGCGGCCTCTAAGATTGGTAAGTCGTGGATGGTCCTGGATGCAGGGCTGGACATTGCCGCCGGTGAGCCGTTCATGGGCCACAAAACAAACCAGTGCGGCGTCCTGTATCTCGCGCTGGAGGACAGCTACAGCAGACTACAGAACCGCATGAACAAGATTCTAGGCCGCAAAGCCCCGCCGCCGCAGTTCTATTTCACCACAAAGGCACCAACGCTGGATACTGGCCTGCTGGAGACGCTGGACAACCACTTAAAGCAGCACTCAGATACCAAGCTGATTATTATTGACACGCTCCAGATGATAAGAGGGCAGGCGCTCCCCAGGGAGGCGGCGTATGCTCAGGATTACCGGGAAATGCGGATGGTTAAGGAGTTTCTGGACAGCCGGGGTGTATCCGTTATCTTTATCCACCACAACCGCAAGATGAAGGACGACGGCGACCCGTTCAACATGATTTCCGGCACCAACGGCATCATGGGCGCGGCGGATACGGTATGGACCATCACCAAAGAGCGCAACTCCGAGGAGGCCACGCTGCATATCACGGGCCGGGACGTGGAGCAGAGCCGCACGGTGATCCGCTTCGATAAGGGCAGCTGGACGTGGAAGGCTGTCGGCGCGGCGGACTGGCTGGAGGAGCAGCGGGCGCGGCTGGCCTACGAGGAAAGCCCCATCGTCAAGACCATCAAGAAGCTGCTCGACCAAAGCCCGGAACACAAGTGGAGCGGTAAGATGAGTGACTTGTTAGAAGCCGGGCGGTTCATCGCTCAGGCGTACATTGCCGCAAATGAGACGGCGTTAGGAAAGGCTATTAAGAACCTGGAGAAGCCGCTCTTTGATTATGATGGGATTGTGCATTCAAGTTCTTCAAGCAACGGCGGCAACGGCGGCAAGAAGCACCACTTCTATTACCAGGACTTGAGCCAGTTCGAGGACGAGGCCCCGCCGGAGCAGACCTTCGTAGACCTGCCGGACGACGGCAGCGCAACACCATTTGACCCGGCGCGGCTGTGACGGCCCGCCGGGAACCGCAGAAAACCACAGACAAACAGGGGGTGATACCATCAGACAAAGCAAAGACGAGAAAATTATAGCCGCTCTGCTCTCCAGTCCGACAATCCGGGCGGCGTCAGCGGCCTGCGGCATATCGGAATCACAAATCTATACCCGGCTGCGCAACCCGGAGTTCAAGAGGAAATACGACAAGGCCCGCGGGGAACTCCTGGACCGCAACACGGCAGCACTGCAAAGCCAGATAGGTGCAGCCATTGAAACAATGGGGCAGATATGCAACGATACCGAAACCGCCGCACAGGTCCGCTTGAATGCTGCGGACGCGATTATCAGAAATTCACTGAAGCTGACGGAGCAGAACGACATCTTGACCAGATTGGAAGCATTGGAGGAGACAGTTAATGAGTAGAGACATCACCAAGAGATTAGAGGCCCTGGAGAATGCCAGAACCGGCGCGGGGTTGTTCCCGTCGGTGTCGCTCATGACGCTGCTGAGAGACGGGGCCTGGGAGCTTGTGTGCGGCTTGTGGGATGGAAAGGCCGACGTTCGGGCAATACGAAGTTTTCACCAGACCGAGGAGGAAGCCCGCGCCGCCTATGATGAGTTTTTGAGAACGCATAAGCGGGGGCAGCAAGAGCCCGTTCTGGTTGTCGATGATCTTCTGATTTTCGACGCCCTGTAAGCCTGACGGCTGACTTGCAAGAAATCGACTGCGAGTGGCTCCACTGTGGCGCTGATGGGCGTGATCGCGTCCGGCAACGAGCTGATTTTTGCAAGGTGGATTGCATCGGGCACAGTGCCAGAGACGCCAGAAAGAGGACCGGGAAGCACTCCCAGTCCTCTTTCTTTTTGGGGGAAAGTTTTCCCTTATGTTTTCCCTTTAACCGCCACAGACCAGGCCGCTATATCCCGGCGTTTCCGGCTGGTTTTCAGCAGTTCCACCGCTAGGCAGGGCATATTCCGCCGTATTCTGCACTGCTGAAAACTGTATGGCGCAAGTCCTTATTATCGGTAATGAAAGTGTAAAGTCCTTGTGCCGCAATGGTTTCAACGGACATTTTTCATTTTCCATAGCAGTTTTCCCTTATATTTTCCCTTTACAGATTCAGAACGGCCTTTGCAAAGCTTTCCATCCTGGCTGCGCTGTCCTTCTGCATCGCCTCTGTAAAGTGTGCATAGCGGTCCAGGGTAAAGGCGGCGGTGGCGTGGCCTAGATTGCCTTGCACGGTCTTAATATCGTCCCCGGCCCGGATCGCGTTCACGGCGTATGTATGGCGGGTGTCGTGGAACCTGACGCCCTCCAGACCGGCAGCGGCGGTAATGCGCCGGAAATGATAGTCCACGTTCCGCTGGTCCATTGGGCGTCCGTCCGGCATGGTGAATACCAGACCAAAGGGATTATCCCAGACCGGCCCGGCCTTGAGCTGCATTTCTATCTGTCGCCGACGCTGCGCACGAAGGAACCGCATAACCAGCGGCGCGGCGGTAATCGTCCGGATCTTGCCGCTCTTGGTGGAGACAAACAGCCCGCTGCGCTGCCTGTGTTCTGCCCTGGACAGCTGCTTATTGACATTGATTGTGCTGCTGTCGAAGTCCACAGCGTCCCAGGTAAGGCCCAACAGCTCACTCTGCCGCATACCGGTAAACAAGGCCACGCTGATCAGGTTCTCCAGCTTCGTACCCTTTGCGGCCTCCATTAGCCTGGCCACCTGCTGATCGTCGAGTGGGTGTATCTCTTCCCGGTCCCGCCGTGGAAGCTCACAGTTATAAGTGGGATTCTTTGGGATGTAGTCCAGGCGGACGGCCTTTTCCAGCGCTGTATGGAGCACCTGATAGACCAGCCGGACAGAGGACGGGGCCAGCTCCAGGCCGTTGATAAAGCCCTGGACCATGTGCGGGTGCAGCTCCACCAGCTTCACTGCCCCCAACGCTGGCTTGACGTGGTTCTCAACAGCGCCCTTGTATGTGCGGACGGTGCAGGGCTTTAAGCTGCCCAGGTAGTCCCGCTGCCAGATGTCCAGCCACTCACCAACGGTCATGCGCTGCGGGGTGGTATAGGTTCCTGTATTCACGGCCACGGCTGCGGCCTGCATCTTCTCCCGGACGGCCTTTTGTGTCGGGCCGGTGAAAGAGCGCTGGATCTGCCTGCCGGTTCCGGGATCCCTGCCTGTGGTTATCCGCGCTTCCCAGTAGGTGTACTGTTTGCCGTTGCGGGTAACGGTCTTTTTCCGGATCGTCCCGCTGCCTTTTGCGTTCTTTTTTGCCATTGATTTTTCCTCCAGTTCGTGCTATAATAAGCACAGTTCTACAGTTTTTCTCTTTTTCTAAAATTCATCTGTCTCCATGCCGCCCTCTGGTGTCGTCTGCCAGAGGGCGGCACTCTTTTTTTGATCCTGTTGCTTTTGGTCAAATTCTGTGATATGCTGTCAGCAGGAAAGAATTATCTTTCAGCGCTGCCAGTAACGGCGGACGGTTGACCTCTCCATCCTGGAGGGGACTTCTTGCCCCCTCCCATGAAAGGAGGGGGGTGCCCATGTTGACATACTCGGAGCTGTTCCAGTTCTGTCTTGTAATCATCGGCATTTGCAGCCTGTTTTTACAGGTATATAACGGCAAAAAGAAGTAACCGCCCTCTGTCCCCACAGTCCGGCGGTTACTTCTGTAACTAATCGGAGGGGCTAACCGTCTACCGGCAGCGCCCTTTCTATGCTTTAGTATAACCGCCTGTATTCAATTTGTCAATACCGTAAAAATACCACAAAATCCTACAAATCCGGCTAGTAAGCGATTACAAATTGTAATATTACCCCGCCCTCCGGTGTTGTCCGCCAGAGGGCGGCACTCTTTTTGCTGTCAAAATCGTAAGCGCTTGCGATTTTGGACGGCTCAATTTTGAGCTCAGCCCAATTTTGGGCCGGGGACGAAGGGGAAATCCCCTTCGTTGCCGCTCATCGGCGGCAGCTGCTACCGCTTCACGCCAGCAGATCGCCGTTTAACTCTGCGGCGATAGTCGGAGAGGCTGACGGTTCGTCCGTCTGTTCCCTCTCTTGCATCAATTCCCGGTAATACTCTTCCGCCTTTGCCCTGGCTTCCGCTTCATAGAGCGCGTGGGCGTCCAGTTCGGCGGCGGCGCGTTCGTCCACAAGGTTCTGTATCAACTGCCCCACGGCCAGCCGGTCCCGTTCGTCCAGCTTCAGATACGCCGCCATTATCTGACGGCCTACATCGTCCAGGCCGTACTCCTGCGCCAGCTTGTCCGCCAGAGAGTCCGGCGGAGCGTTGAACGGTTCCCCCTCGCCAGTGCGGAGCCATGTTTCATTGACATTGAAGGTCTTACAGATTAGGACAACGGCGGCATCGCTTGGATCACTCCTTCCTCTTTCAAATGTTGCGGCGGTACCTCTTTTGATACCAAGCCTGTCGGCAAACTCCTGCTGCGTAAGGTCCAGGGCCTTGCGCAATTTTTTTATGCGTGTGTTCGTTGGTAACACCTCCTTTCTATGGTGGGTTATGGTGGGATATGGTGGGTTCAAACGAGTACTTGTATGC
>CAMWSZ010000161.1 GCA_947177005.1 uncultured Clostridia bacterium
TCGCTGAAGAAGACCCAAACGAAAAATGGTACTGCGGCTTAGTCAGGAGGCGGATGAAATATGTGCGAAGATTCACATTTTTCAGATAAAGAGTTGGAAGAATTGTGGGAACAATTTGGCGATGTACCCATGAATCCGGAAACGGAATGCCTTGAGGCCCCGTTTTTCAAATGGGATGCGATATTTGTAAAAAAAATTGTGGAAAACCCAGCGTCCCGCCCCGGAGGTGACGAGGGCAGAAGGAGGATACATTGAATTACGCTGATCTGAAACAAACATTCCAGGAATTAAAGAAAACGTTTCCGAAAGAGGATCTGACGGCACACATTATCTTCACGGCGGACAGCTTTGCAGAACCATATTCGCTGTTGAGCCGGACATACAGTTTCAACAGCAATAACAACGGCTTCTGGCCGGATAAGTTCAGCCGGTCGATCTTCGCTTACTGTCTGGATGGAACCGATCAGGGTGTGCGGCTCGACTGGTATATGTTAGAGGAAGGCAACAAAGACGGCTGGAACGTCCAAGATTGCTACATATTGGAGCAAATGCAGGATGCAGATGCTATCTCCGGCCTCACTCAAATGGAACAGGACGACGGGAGCATTTGCTATTTCTTCGGCAACACCTGTATCCAAGCGCGTGAGAGCAGGGAGAACGGAAAAATTAGACTGGAACCGTTGACCGGAAAGCAGGCATCTGACAGCAAATGGGCGGAGTTGGCGATTGATCGTATCTACGGTTACTGTAGCCTGCTGGAACGGCAGTTAAACAAGGAGGGATATCATGCCGGATAGAATCGAAAAGCGAGCAGTACAGTTAGGATGGGATGAGGTCTGCGACATCATATCGGAAGAGATTGAAAACATATCAGGTTTCGTTGATATCGCAGACTATCTCCGCAGACAGAAAGACAGGGAAGGTGGTTAAGTGTCTATTCAGGAACGTAATGATCTGGTGCTGGAATATCTCTGGTGCATCGACTGTGTAATCCGGCAGAACTATGGACTGGTACAGGCTGCCCGTCTGGACGGTGACGACGTGTACCAGTCGTTGGCTCTGCGGTTGATTCGCGCTGTAGAGTTGTATAAACCCGGTGCCAGAAGCATGAAAGGGTACATATTCTCCCAGTTGAAGTATGAACTTCTCACCTGCAAAAGCTCTAAGGCCCGGTATGGATTCTGTGCAGCTTCCTATGATCTCCGTGGCGCCGTAGTCTCGCTGGATGCCTTGATGGAGAGTACGGCCCATGCTATGTGAAGGTATTCCCGACTCTAGGTGTGCCCAGACCATTATTCTGCCCACACAAGAAGGGACAGAATAAGAAAACGTTTTATTATAAGGAGGGGGGCCGGTATAAGCCGACCCCTTCCGATTATTTATTTTAGGGAGGATTTGACTATGAAGGTACAAGCATACATCCACAGTCTGAAAGACCGCGAGCATGACCGCAATGTTCTGGGAGAAGCGGAGATCATCGGGTGCATCGGCAATAATCTGTATCTGGCCGAGTACAACGGGGATTGGTGTTTCAGCGTAGATAATACTTGTGGAAATACGTTTTACAAGGTGGCGGGGGCTACAGATACAGTGGAGCAGGTGTCTCAATAACGAACGTTTATGGGACAGGTTCAACAGGACTGGAATGCCTCTTGAAATCGGGAGGTTTTGAGGGGTATTCTGTCCCAAAACTCGTTCCAATATCAGTTTCCTAGTTCTTATTCATTATTGAAACAGGAAGGAGGGATTATGGGGAATTACATCTTCGGATATGCCCGTGTTGGTATCGAACCAAAGAACCTTGATCGATAGCTTAACACACTCAAAAAGTATGGGTGCGACATAATCTACAGCGTTGTGATGAGTTCTCGAAAATAGAGGTGCCTGTATATCATAAAAAATCATTAACGTCATAACCATACTCCTTCATCCTGTTCAGTAACTTCTGGTCCGCCTTGTAATTTGCACATGCAGCAGTTGAGGATAGGCGTGAGATCAGACGGCATCTGTTAGCTCTATAATTTGTATGACAAATTCCATCGGTTGGTATCGTGGATATACCAACGGCACTTCTATCGCCTTTCCACTGAACGCAATATAGACAACATTTCCGATCATGTGGAACAGGAGGTTTTCTTACATGATGAAATGCAACACCTTTTGGTTGCGGTATGTCCACCCTCTCTAATCTAAGCAAATCCAAAAATTGATTTACAAGAGACCAACAGAAAATATCTAAATTTTTGGTTTTGACATCAATAGGGCTGTCTGAATCAGGAAGCACCTGCTCTTCAAATTTACTTTGAAGAGTATACAGCCTTTCATCTGGTCTATTTCTAAAATAGCGAAAAACAGCATCAGTTTTAATAGTACCTTTAGGAAAATATATGTTGCTTTTGCAATTCCTTTTGCGATAGAGCCAACTCTTAGCTGCATCCGAAGAAAATTCTCTCTCGCACCCTGCTATCTCAAAAAGATTTGTTATAATTGACTCCAAAGAGCCATTAGCTATGTCTGATGCCTGGATCGGTTTTACATAATCTTTCCAATTCATGGAATCGGCCTTTCTTCCTAGAGATTTTATTTTCTTGAAAATTATAAATGTACCCAATCCGGTCACTGGATTTGTCCACTTTTCACATGATACAATTATCCTTGTAGGTGGCCACCTGCACTCGTTCCTGATCTTCCTTCTTCTCTCAAAGTACCTGAGCATCAATTTTCCTCAAAAAAATAGGGAAAATCCGCCTTTAGAGACCAGCGCTTCCTTGAGCAGAAGAAGGGAGTAGAAGAAGATGGTTATTACAAGGAGGATCATTCTATTATGAATGCGTTTGATTTAGGTGAGAAGATCGAAAAAGTCTTTAAGCGCTTCAATGTCAACGTCGAACTCACCGATTGGACCGAAAACAACAATCGAGTCCGCTATGACATCAAGTTAAGGCGCAACACGACGGAAGAAAAATTACGCGCTTACGCACCGGATGTTCAGAACAGGTTGAAGCTGCCCCTGTTTCAAGTGGTTACTGAAGACTTTGACATCTACCTCGTCGTGTCTAAGCACGAGGCGGAGTATCCCCGCCTTCCGGCAATTCTGGAGGACAACGTATACCGTGAGGAGGTTCGGAAAAAAAAGCTACCCTATTTCGTTGGACACAATGCTATGGGTAAGCTTGTCCATGTTGACCTAGCGACTCTTCCGCACTTGCTACTGGGCGGCGCTTCAAACTCAGGTAAATCAGTCGGGCTTCAAGCCATGATCGTGTCTACTGCTTACACCAAGAGGCCGTCCGAGGTCAACCTGATTCTGATCGACGTTGGGGCCGGAGACCTGATGGTGTTCGATGGTATACCACATTTATCGTGTCCTGTTGTCCGCAACTGCGATGCTGCGTATCATACGCTGATGGCAGTGAAAGACGAGATGGAACGGCGGATTGACCTGGAGCATACCAAACCGGATGACTACAGGCATCTTCCGAGGTTGGTGTTGGTCATCGACGAGTTCCCAGCCTTATTTACAGGGCAGAGCAGTAAAGAGATGTCGCGGGCGATAGCGGTTGCCATTTCAAGCCTATTGCAGCGAGGAAGACACGCCAAAATCCACTTGGTCCTGGCGGCACAGAACCCGACCTATCAGAATATGAAGATTGATTTGGGAAACATCACGGCCCGTATAGCCTTTCGGTGCGCCAGGAAAAATTTCTCAGAAACAATTCTCGGAGAGGGTGGGGCTGAAAATTTACTGAGTTCTGGCAGCTTGCTCCTGAAATCCCCTCATAGCAGTGGTACAGAATGGATTCAGGGCATTTACATCAAGCCCAGAGAACTCCGGCAACTTATCCAAGAGATGAGGGAGTTATGGATGATTTTACCCCCCAAAGAGTTTGTAATCACTATCCCAGACAGCGATTCGCTCTCGCCGCCAGACACCTTGGAATCCCAGCTGACCTGTGCTGTGGTCAGGAAAGGCCCGTCAAAAGTGGACCAGCTATTAGCTGACTTGATTATGTGGACACTGGAGCAAAAATCCATTTCCATCAACTCGCTGATGATCCGCTATCATTTTGGCTGGAACAGGGCATCAACGATGGTCAAGCGCTTGGAAGAACTTGGAATCGTCGGCAGACCGGAAGGCAAGGCGCCCCGTGAAGTGATTCCTGACTATCCAGAGGACCTTCCGGAAGAGCTGATAGGATTCCTGCAAAATGCCGGTTATTCACAGGATTCCGTGATTGACGCATTTTGCAATCGGACAGAACGCCCTGCAAATGGGTAATAAATCCCAGGCTAAAGCTATACAAAAACAATTCACAGCTACGCTATATTTTGAACAAAATCTACATCAGGAGGTATCCCCTATGAACAGCGCTAATAATTTCCGTGGTTACCGCGAGCTATCCGATCTCCCGCTGGTCCTTTGTGTCTATGACGTTCAGGCTGTTCTTGGCGTCGGCAGGAAAACTGTGGACGCATTGATCCACAGTGGGCAGCTGAAATCTATCCGTGCAAGGTCCCGCATCCTCATTCCCAAGGCGGCATTGATCGAATATCTGAATAGCTTTGTAGCCTAACCATGACCGCCGGGGGATGGTCAACATCTCCCGGCATCTTTTGAACAGGAGGATACGTAAATGACTGGAAGTCTACAGATCAAAGGCAATAAATACTATGTTGTGGCCCGTATTCCCGACATAAACGGTAAGAGCAGGCCGAAATGGATATCGACGGGCCTGGAAGTCAAAGGCAACAACAAGCGAGAGGCGAAGCGTGTGATGCAGCGCATCTTGGCCGACCTGGAGGCACAGAACGCCGTTTACTCCACGGAAACACCGTTTCTCGGTTGGATTGATAAGTGGATGGAGCAAAAACGGCAGGAAATCAGGCTAATACCTGGGAGAGCTATCAAGTTTACCTTGAGAAGCATATCCGTCCGTACTTCGCGCCGAAAAAGCTGACACTCAGCAAACTGAATCCCCAGCATTTACAAGACTATTATAATCAAAAGCTACAAGAGGGTCAAGCTGTAAACACTCTGAAAAAGCACCATGCTGTTATTCATGGCGCGTTGCAGGAGGCGGTAAAAAAGCGGCTGCTGACCTTCAATCCCGCAGACCAGGTCACATTCCCCCGTCAGAACAAGCAGGACCGTTTCCACGGAACCGCCTATACAGCAGAGCAGGCTCAACAGCTCCTTGAAGCCTTCAAAGGCGATGTGCTGGAACCGGCGGTGATTCTCGGCCTGTGCTACGGCCTGCGGAAGTCGGAAGCCTTGGGGCTGCGGTGGTCGGACATTGACTTCGAGGCTGGAACACTATCGATACAAAACACTGTCACACGGATGAAAACGCTGATTGAACATGAGCAGACCAAAAGCGCGGCCAGTAAGCGGGTACTCTACCTGATGGCGGATACCATTACATATTTACGGCAGTTGCGCGAGCAGCAGGAAGAAAATCAAAAATTTCTAGGCAGTGGGTATACGGTCTCCGATCACATCTGTGTCTGGCCTGACGGCAGGCCGGTGTCGCCAGACTATGTATCACAGCACTTTAAGCGGGTTCTGGTGAAAAATAATCTGCAAATCATCCGGTTTCACGACCTGCGCCATACTGCGGGAAGCCTTCTGATGAACAATGGAGCCACAGTAAAGCAGGTGCAGGAGTTTTTAGGACACGAAAAGGCGTCCACAACGTTGGACATCTACACGCATATTGATACGGAGGCAAAGCAGAGAACTGCAATGTCAATGGAACAGGCATTACAGGGTGATAGATCCTAGTTTATGCCCCAATATTTATGATCGTATCTTCAAAAATGTATTGCTATTGTGCAGACAAAAGAGTATAATAGAAAGGAAGCCAATCATCGTTAATTGAAAAGGAGCGTTTCATATGGCAAAAACAGCGAATCTCTATGCCCGGATTGAGCCGGATGTAAAAGAACAGGCGGAAGATATCTTAGCGGCACTCGGCATCCCTGTGTCTAATGCGATCAATATGTTCTATAAACAAATCATTTTACAGCGTGGGATTCCTTTTGAAGTGAAGCTTCCGCAGGCAAAAATGGTTGATATGAGCAAGCTGACAGCGCAAGAACTGGATCAGGAACTGGAGAAAGGTTACAATGACGTTCTGGCAGGCCGAACAAAACCAGCAAATGCAGTTTTTGAACAAATCCGGAAGGACTACAGCCTATGATGTATTCCGTTAAAATCACTGGTCAGGCTGAAACGGACTTACGAGGGATCTATGAATATATCGCCTATGAGCTGCGGTCCGCTCAAAATGCCGCAGCTCAGTTGTCCAGACTGGAGCAGAATATTTACTCGCTCGATCAAATGCCGGAGCGCTATCGCCGCTATGAGAAAGAACCCTGGTTCAGTCGGGGATGGCGAATCATGCCGGTAGACCGCTATTGTGTGTTCTACATGTTGGATTACGACCGGAGGATTGTAAATATCACACGCGTCCTGTATGGCGGCAGAGACATGGATCATGTACTCTTTGAAGGCACAGAAGAAGCCTGACACAGCAGAAAAAACTCCGCGTTAGAAGAAGCGTTAGAAAACCGCTTCACGCGCCGGGAGGCAAAAATTAAAGCAGGCAAAAAAGTAAAAGAAAAAAGCCCAAATCCGTAAAGATTTGAGCTTTTTACTGGTGCGCGAGGCGGGACTTGAACCCGCACGTGCGTATTGCACACTAGAACCTGAATCTAGCGAGTCTGCCAATTCCACCACTCGCGCACATCATTAAGATTTTGGCTGTAATAAGAGGAGTGGTGCGAGTGACGGGACTTGAACCCGTACGTCTGTTGACACACGCCCCTCAAACGTGCCTGTCTACCAGTTCCAGCACACTCGCATCT
>CAMWSZ010000162.1 GCA_947177005.1 uncultured Clostridia bacterium
GGATATTGTCTGGATAATTCCTCCAGGAAAAGATTCATACAGAGAGTATTACAGCATGGCATGATCAGAAAGCAGGATTCCCCAGTAAGCGGTTTGACACCGCCTGCCGGAGTGTGTTATACTGTGAGCGGAGACGCTCAGAAGCGGCTGTTCCACAGCTCTATTTTCTGGCGGACCTCCGGAAGCTGTTTCCGGCTGACCGAAATCTCCTGACCATTCGACAACGTCAAAATACCGTTCTGTACCCGCTTCACGGCGCTGATCCGAACCAAAAAGCTTTTCTGACAGCGCAGAAAGGGCGGTTGGGGCAGCAGCTCCGCGACCTGCCCCATAGGTCTGCTGACGTCGACCCTGCTGCCGTCGGCACACTGCAGACAGGTGTTGCGCCCCTGCGCCTCCACATACTGAATCCGGCAGACCGGCACCCGTACAAGCTCCCGCTGATACGGCAGCTCCAGCCACTGCATTCCGCGGCTCCAGACGGGAAAGCACCGGTCCAGCGCGGCGGACAGCTTCGCAAAATCCGCGTTTCTTTGCAGCAGAGCGTCCGGATGGCTCCGGTAGGAGGCAATGGCCTGCCGGCTGTTTTCCGCCAGTGCGATCAGAGCCGTGGAGACCCCGGTCAGACGGTGGTACGCCGCCCGCTGTTCCACACTGGCATCGCTCTCCCCTGTTTCAAATATCAGCATATCCCAATCGTCTGTCCGTCCATCCGACACCTCCAGCCGCACACACATCTCCTGGCTCCACAGCTCCGCCAGCTGTGTCAGCCGCCGGTACAATGCGCCGTCAGAGGTCTGGATTCCCAGACGGATGTGACTCTCATTTTCCACAGGCAATGGCCCCCTTTTGGATAGTAACGTTTCATCAGACCACGGGAAAGAAGGTGCTGTTTCTTTGTACCGCATCGCATACTGCAACCAAGACGGGGACGATCAGTTCCTGGACACACTGGAGCAGACGCTGGACGGCATCGGCCGCGCCTGCCTTGTTTCCCATATCCCCGGCCTGCACGGCCTGCTGTCCGCGTTGACGCGGCAGGCATACGATTTGATTTTCCTGGATATGGGGGACGGCGTAAAAACCGCGGAGCAGCTGCGCCGGGATTTCCCCTGTCTGCCGGTTGTGCTTCTGTCCGGCGGGTCTGTTCCGGCAGAGGATGTGCCCTTTCTGTACAAGCCGGTTTCCCGGGAGCGGCTGCGGGAGCTTCTGCTTCCGGTACTGCATCCGTCGCTTCCGCTCCGGCCGTCCGGCGCTGTCCGGACGGTGCCGCCGGTCCGGATTGTTTATATAGAGGTATTTGACCATTTGCTGAGAATCCATACCTCGGACCGGATGCTTCTGTCCGCCGCCGGTCCGCTGGACCGGATGCAGCGGGAGCTGCCGGAAGGAGAGTTCCTCCGCTGTCACAAGAGCTATCTGGTCAATCTGGCCTATGTAGAGGGGATCCGGCGCTATCAGATTCTGCTGGCCGGGGGCCAGTGCGTCCCGACCAGCAAAAAAAATTACAACCAGATCCGCCAGACGGTACTCCGGCGTTTCCTCGACCCGGCCGGCGGCGCACAGGAGGGCGGTTCCTCCGGATAAAGCACCGCTTTCTCATTTCTATCTATTGAAACGGGAAAGCGGTGCTGTTTTGTATGTTTACGGCTGGCCTTGTTTCTCCTGAAGCTGCTCGAACGTCATCACACCGCCGGCCAGCGCCAAGATATCCTCCTGGAGCGGCGCGATATATTTCAAGATGGACACCAATACGCTTTCCGACATCACCGCGCATTCTCCGGCGGAGAGGTGTCTGGACAGAACCAGACAATAGCGGTGGTAAAACTGCCGCAAGTCCCTGCGTATGGCCAGGGACCCCAGAAAAACGGAGAAATTCCAGGTGTGCGCGGCCAGGTCCAGTTCCCTCAGCGCCTGTTCGTTCAGATCCCCGGCGATGACCGTATAGAGCTGGAGTACGTCAAAAAGCTCGCCGCAGGGGACATAGTGCAGCTCCATACGCACCGGTTTTCCCTCTTGTATGGGGAGCAGGGTCCGCAGGCCGGGGCGGTCCGGGATACTTTCGTCAAAAGCGGTCTGGATGCCCTGTTCCCGCAGAGATGCCTCCAGCAGCTGAATTGTCTGCGCGGCTCGTTCCATATCCATACAATTTTCCTTTCTGACGGGCTTAGCTGCCGCCCTTCTTCTCCTTGAGCTCCTTCAGAATCTCCTGGCCGCGTGCCGTTTGGGCGGCCTGCTGCTCGAGGTGCTTTGCGGTTTTTTCCTTGCCGCTCTTGGTCTTGGACGCGATATAGGCTGCCGGGTTGGCAAGCACAAGCTTGGCCTTGTCGGCAAAGCCAAGCTCCTCGAAGCCTTCGGTTACGAAGCTGTCGCGGGCGCGATCATGTTCGCGGCTGGCGTGCAGAATCGCCTCTGTAACAGCATTCTTCCGTCCTGCGGACGCGGAACCCTTCGCGGCGTTCTCGATCTTGGTGGCCTCGCCCTGCTTGTCGAACTCCTTGCCCAGCCGGTGCTTTTCTATCATCTTGTCAAAAAGGCCCTTCTTCTGGTTCTCCTCCGAGGCCATTCTCTGTTTGATGTACGCGTCCCGCGCCTGTTTTTCCTGTTTCCGTGCTTCATCGCGGGCCTTCTGCTGTTCCTCCCGTGCTTCCTTGTCCCGGAGCTTGTCCGCTTTTTCCTGTGCTTTCTTGGCTTCTTTTTCCTGTTTTTCCTTTTCCTTTTGGGCCTTTTTATCCGCTTCCTTCTTGGCGTTGTAGGCTTTCTTTTCCTCCGGCGTCATCTTCTTCAGACGTTCCTTTTCGGCTTCCTTCTCGGCCTTTTTCTGATCCTTCAGCTCCTTCTCCTTCTCCGCTTTCGCCCGGGCCACCATGACCCTATGATTCTTCTCGTCTTCATGGGTCAGCGCGTCGCTCCAGGCCGCATCGAAATTCTGACCGGTCAGATCGGCGTTGACTTTGCCCATCACCTCGTCCTGGTCCACAAATGTGCCGTCCTTGCCCACTGCGTGACCGGCGGCTTTCATGCGGTTCTGGGCCAGCTGCGCTTCTTCGGCATTGTCGCCGGTCATCAACTCCTGCATGGCGTCGGTATCCTGCTTAGTTCTCTGCATACTGGCCATCTTGTTGGTGTTGACGCCCTCGCCGTAAGCGTCCTGATTGACGATGTGCTTTGCGATTTTCTGGATCTCGTCAATCTCCTTTTTGCTGAGCTTGCCGCCCTTTTTCTCCTCCCATTCGGCTATGAGCTTTTCCTCCACCTGGCGGCGCAAATCCATATGTTCCTGGCCCAGGTTTGCCTCGCGGGCCACCTTCTTTTCATGCTGGGTCTCCTGGTCGACCGCGAAATCGGATACCTTCTGGATAGCGGCCAGCCCGCCTTTGACGACGGCTCCGCCCTGGGGGATAAAGGACGCCGCGCCCTGTGCGATGTCCAGTCCCGCGTGGATGCCTTCTCCGATGGCCTCCGTTTTGTGGATGCCTGCGGTGTATTGCTGGGCGTCGGTCATACGCTTTGCCAGCTGGTCGTTTTGGACCTGCTCCGCATCCTGGCGCTCAGACGCACTCTCGTCGATACTGCGTGAGACATTTTTTGCCATAGTCTTATCCGTATTGGCCATATGTCCGTGGCGGATGGCGTTGCCCACGCCGAGTGCGCCGCTGGCCATCTGCGCTCCTCCGGCGACCATGTCTCCGACCATGCCGGGAGCTGACGGGATGAAGCCGGACACGGTTCCTACGAGGGAAGCGCCCGCATTCAGTCCGGCCTGCACGGCATTGATCCCCTGATCGATCCGGTCGCCCTCACCGGTGCCTGTAACGGCCTGATGGATCGCCACCCCGGCGCCCACAAGATCTTTAGCGGTGCCGGCTACGGAGGAAATGCCGCCCAAGATATCGCCGCCGACGCCGTCCAAGACGCCGCCGGCCTTATCGGCCACAGTGCTGAGCGTATCCAAACCGTTTTCCGCGAGGCCGGCGTAATCGATCGAGTCGGGCTTTGCGCGTTCGAGGATTCCCGCGTCGATCTCAGGGGCAGCTTTTTTCTCTGGCTCTTTTTCGTGGTGTTTGGCTTTCTCTTCCGATTTCTTTTTTTCCTCGTCTTTCTTTTTTTCCTCTTCAGTCTTTAGATCCGCCTGCATGGGTCCCGACGCGCTCAAGGCGGTGGCAGGGGACAGCGAGCCGGTCGCCAGCGCGGCAGGTCCCACGAACTCCCCGCGGGCGGCCATTGCGCCCTCCCGGTCGGCCTGGGCTTCCAAGGCGGGGTCACTGAGGAAGCCCAAGCCGTGCGCCTCGCCGCGGGCCTGGGAGACGATATGGCTCAGTTCATGACCGAGCAGGGCCTGTCCCTGCGGGGAAGAAAAATCCGTATGGTCCGGCGCGAAAGCGATACGGCTGCCCTGTGCCACGGCATGTGCGCCCGCGTCGTCCACGGCCTGGCTGCGGTAGAGGCGGACGCCGGAGAGATCCATCCCGAAGGCGCGTTCCATTTTCGACTGGATCTCGCCGGGCAGGTCGATGCGCTGGCCCAGATCACCGGAGGATAGGGACAAATGGGCCATTTCCACAGAGGGAGAAGGCGTTTTGGCCTGCGCGGCGGGATGGGAAGCCGGGATATGGTTTCTTTTTTGATATGTATGCATAAAACCCCCTCTTTTCGTAAGCACGGTATTTGTGATTCTGTTGCTGCCAGTATACCGGTACTTTCCGAAAGAATCAAGCGAATGTGCCCTAAATGCGCTTTCATGTCATCAAATGCACGGCGGGAGGAGCAAAAAAAACGGGGCCGGTAAGCGCCTGGAGTTGTAAGATCTTTATTCGATCGTCAGTATATCAATGAAGCCTGTGACCTCGAAAACCTCCATAATCGTTGCGTTCACATGACGGATAAGCATTTTGCCCTGACGCCGCATTTTCTTTTGGGACGCAAGAAGAACGCGGAGTCCGGCGGAGGACAGGTAATCGAGGGCGGCAAAATCAAAAATGAGCGAGGTGACGCCCGTCAGAGCGGTTTTCAGTTCCTGATCCAGCTGGGGAGCGGTGGTGGTGTCCAAACGGCCCTCCAGCGTAATGGTCAGCTCACCGCCGTTCCTGTTTTGAATAATGTTCATGAACAAATCTCCTTTTCGCATCAAATCATAAAAATAGCGGACGTGCCGCTGGAGCGGGCTGCACGGACGCAAGCCCTTCTATAATTAGTTTAATGGAAGATGTACAAAGATGCAATGGGGAAAAAGTGCCAGTTGCGAATGAAAATTCCCGTTCACGATAAAATCTGCCCATTTGCGCAGAATGTGGTTCACAGCATGGTGAAATCAGACAATAAACCGTGCCGTTTTTTGTCGAAAGCAACAAAATACGCCCAATCAAAACAAGATTTCCGGCTCACATTTTCGGGAGTATTGTCAAAAAAAGGATTATGTGATATAATACCTCCCAATTATTGTATGGGTGAAGACAGGAGCAATTATGGAATTATCGGTTATGATTTGTGACGATCTGGCAGAGGAACGCCGCACTCTCCGCCAGATTTTGCGGCAGTATAGCCTGGAACGGGGCTGCCAGCTGCATATGGAGGAGGCGGCCAGCGGGGAGGAAATGCTCAGCCACTGGAATCCCGAACGGTGGGATATCATTCTGTTGGACATCTATATGCCGGGGCTGTCCGGTGTAGAGACGGCCCGGCGCCTGCGGCGTCTGAACGATACCTGCGCCGTAGTGTTTGTGACCTACAGCCAGTTCCACGGCCTGATTGGCTATGATCTGGGCATTTCGGACTATCTGGTCAAGCCGATCAATCAGAGTACGGTCTTCGATATGCTGGACTGGTGCGTCCAGCAGCAGCGTGAGGCCCTGCGGACGCTGCGCATCTGTTCCGATTGGGAGCAGATGGAGGTGCGGCTGCGGGATATCCGTTATATAGAAATCCGGCGGCATACCGCCTGCATCAATCTGAAGGGAAAGCAGATCAGCACCCGCCGGGGGATAGCGGAGTTGGAGAAGGAGATCGACAGCCAGAATTTTTTGCGGTGCCACAGGAGCTTCCTGGTCAATCTGGCCTATGTACAAACCATGCAGGGGAACGATTTTATCATGGAGGGCGGACAGCATGTTCCGGTCAGCGCCATGAAAACAGCGTTTTGCAAGCGGCGGCTGATGGACTGGATCATAGAACAGGCCTGGAGCGGCCGCCGCAGCCAAAAGGCGTAGGTCACAGAGGAATCCTGGCATACATCTGCGCATACTCCCGGCAGCTGCCCCTGACCAGCGTCCTCGCCAGCGCCTGAACGGCGGTCGAGACGGCGGAGAAGTAACAGGGGAACCCTCCCCCGAACTGATACCAGCAGCGGTTCAACACGCCGCGCAGAAGCGCCGGAAAGCTGGCTGCAGGCGCTTCCGCCCCGCGCCAGGCCGCGTTGAGAACACAGCCGCCGTCCGCGCTCTCCCCGCCCAGAAGATAGGCGGTGACCTGTCCCTCCTGCACCCAGGCCAGAGACAGGTCCGGGCCGCACCGGCCGGCGCAGGCGCTCCAGCGCATCCAGCCGGGAATATCTGCCCGGGCGTCCAGCCGGTCCAGCTGCTGGCGTGTGAGCTGCGAAAAAGCGGTCACAGCGGCGGCGGGTCTGTAGCCGCTCCGCAGCGCGGCGCCGGTGAAGGGCGCTTCCCCATAGCCGGACAGGTCAACACGGTAGACAGGACACTCGTACCTGGGAGCGCCGCCGCGGCGTGCGAACAGGGCGTTCATGGCCGTCAGCTCCGCGCCGTCCAGCACATAGCCGCAGGTCAGATACGCCGCGCCCCGTTCTATGGCCTGCTGTACAGCCAGATCCCCCAGCGCCCCGCCCCATCC
>CAMWSZ010000163.1 GCA_947177005.1 uncultured Clostridia bacterium
ATATATTCCCCTCCTACAATTTGATTTTATGGATATTATAAACATAATTTGGACAAAATCAAGATTCATAGTGAAACCGGTGAATTCACTTTCTGCATTTTCCGAGAAAATATGTAGGATTGCACAATTCCATAGCTTCCAAATAAACAATTGTTTTCTCTCTCTGATAGTGGTATAATATGACAGCTTGAAATTTAGCAGGGGAGGGGAGAAGCCCTTATGACATTACAAGAATATCTATCCTCTTTATCGGGAAAAACAGTCGCAGTTACCGGCATCGGCGTCAGCAACCGGCCGCTGCTGACGCTCTTGCTGGATGCAGGAATCAATGTGACCGCCTGCGACAAAAAAGACCGTGCCGCACTGGGTCCCGTTGCGGACGAACTGGAGGCCGCAGGCTGTAAACTGCAACTGGGTCCCAACTACTTGGAAAATTTGAAGCAGGATGTCATTTTCCGGACGCCGGGACTGCATCCACGGTATCTGGAGAAGGCTAAGGCAGGAGGCAGCGAAATTACGTCGGAAATGGAAGTGTTTTTCCGTGTCTGTCCCTGTCCCATCACCGGTATTTCCGGCAGCGACGGCAAAACAACTACTACCACCATGATTGCCCGGCTGCTGGAGGCGGAGGACTATACGGTACATCTGGGCGGAAATATCGGCCGCCCGCTGCTCAGTGAGGCGAACAAAATCTCCAAGACAGACCAGGCAGTTGTGGAACTGAGCTCCTTCCAATTGATGACCATGCGGCAAAGCCCGCAAACCGCCGTCCTTACCAATCTGGCTCCCAATCACTTGGACATACATACCAGTATGGACGAGTATGTGGAGGCAAAGGCAGCGCTGCTGGATTACCAGAAGCCGGAGAACTGTGCGGTGTGCAACTGGGACAACGAAATCACTCGTAAGCTGTCGGAGAGAAGCGCTGGCAGGGTGCTGTACTTCACACGAAATCCGGCAGTCAAACCGGAAAACGGGTGCTGGATACAGGATGAGTGTATCTGGTACAGAGACGAAAGGCTGCCGGATGGGGAGCCTGTGCTCCCGCTGCGGGATATCCTGCTGCCCGGAGTCCACAACATCGAGAACTATATGGCGGCAATTTGTGCTGTAAAAGGGAATGTTTCACATGAAACAATCCAAAATTTTGCAGAAACCTTTGGCGGCGTCGAGCACCGGATCGAGCTGGTGCGGGAACGAAACGGTGTGCGCTGGTATAACGATTCCATTGCCTCCAGCCCGAGCCGTACCATTGCGGGGCTGAACTCTTTCCCGGAAAAAGTCATCTTAATTGCCGGAGGTAAGGACAAAGGCATCAGTTACGACAGTTTGGGTCCGGTTATCAATGACCACGTGAAACTGCTGATCCTATGCGGCGCGACAGCCCGGGTTATCCGGGAAGCAGTGGAAAAAGCAGGGAACTATCGGGGTGTAGAGATTGCAGAGGTGTCCGAGTACCCAGACGCGGTAAAGCTGGCCAGTCAGAAATCCAGTGCTGGAGATGTGGTGATCCTGTCGCCGGCAAGTACGTCCTTTGACCGTTTCCAAAATTTTGAGGAACGGGGCAGAGTCTTTAAGGAACTGGTACAAAAATTGTCCTGAAAATCGTCCAGTACGCTGCTGCACATTCTATGGCAGGTACTTTTCCTTTACGGCAGTGAAGCGAATGAAAAGTTCTTTTTGATTCTTTTTCTTACAAGAAAAAGAATGCCTGCCGCCGCCGACGCATAGGATAAGGCTGAGGTGATGGCGATGCGCCGGGGGTACAGGCCGCCGATGACAGGGGGGCAGAAAGCAAAGCTGATCTGCTTTTTTCTGGCGGCGGCGACAATTACGCTGGCCGTTGTGGGGACGGCCCACCTGAAAGCGCTGCTGGGAAACCTGGCCGTGACCAGAGTCTCCAATATGGTGGGACAGATCGTGACGGAAGCGGTGAACAGCGCGATCTCAGATGGAGAAGTCCTTTATACCGACCTGATTACCATGGAAAAAGGCGACGGTGGAAACATTACCGCTCTCCACAGCAATATGGCTCAGTTCAACCGGCTCCAGTCGGCGATTACACAGGAGGTGCTGACCCGGCTCGATCAGGTGGCGGATACGGATCTCGCTATCCCCGTCGGAACGCTGACCGGCTCGGCGCTGCTGGTAGGCCGGGGTCCCACCCTCAACATCAAAATGCAGTCGGTGGGAAGCTGCTCGGCTCACTTTGAAAACGAGTTCGATCAGGCAGGCATCAATCAGACCACCCACCGTATCCTGCTGTGTGTGGACGTCTCCATGAGTATCCTGCTGCCGGGGTTCCGAACCGGAACAGACGTCAGCAATTCCTTTTCCGTGGCGGAGACGGTAATCGTTGGCGCGGTGCCGGATACCTACACCTACTTTGATTCCGGCAACGCTATTGAAGACGACGCCTTTGAATATTCGCTCAACAATGGATAATATTACTACAAAAGAGGGGAATTCTATGGATTACAGAGAAGAAATGAAATCATTGCGGGATCAACTGAACACCGCAGGCTATCAATATTACGTCCTCGACGCGCCGGTCATGCAGGACTACGAATACGACAGGCTGCTGCGGCGTCTGGAGGACCTGGAGACGGAACACCCCGAAGAAATCACGCCGGATTCCCCTACCCAGCGGGTAGGGGGACAGGCGCTGGAGAGCTTTACACAGGTGGAACACCCCGTACCGCTGGAGAGCTTACAGGATGTGTTTTCTCAGGAGGAAGTGGAGGAATTTGCCCAGCGTATGGAGGAATCCTTGACGGATATTGCCTACAGCGTGGAGCCGAAAGTGGACGGATTGTCCGTTGCGCTGGAGTACCGGGACGGCGTATTTGTGCGCGGAGCCACCCGGGGCGACGGCCGTGTGGGGGAGGATGTGACGGAAAATCTGCGGACCATTCGTTCAATTCCGATGATCCTGCCGGACAAGCTGCCCCGTTTGATCGTGCGCGGCGAGGTGTTCATGCCGAAAAACGTGTTCCATAAGCTCAACAAGCGGCGGGAGGAGCTGGGAGAACCGCTCTTTGCCAATCCGCGCAACGCCGCCGCCGGGTCGCTGCGTCAGTTGGACCCGAAGATCTGCGCCAAACGGCTGCTGGATATCCGCGTCTTTAACTTGCAGCTGGCCGAGGGCCGGGAGTTTTTTACACACAGCGAGACCATTGCATATATCGCAAGCCAGGGCTTCCAGACAATCCCCCACAAGGTGTTCTCCGACGCCGCAGGCGTGAATGAGGAAATCGTCCGATTGGGGGAGAACCGGGACGATTTGCCCTTTGATATGGACGGCGCAGTTGTAAAGGTAAATAACCTGTCAGACCGTGCAAAGGTGGGCAGTACCGCCAAATGTCCCCGCTGGGCGGTGGCCTACAAATACCCGCCGGAACAAAAGCCCTCCAAAGTGCTGGATATCGTGGTGCAGGTTGGCCGGACCGGCGTGCTGACGCCGAAGGTGGTGGTACAGCCGGTGCGTCTGGCGGGGACAACCGTCACAAACGCAACGCTGCATAATCAGGATTTTATTGTGGAAAAAGATATCCGTATCGGAGATACGGTGGTCTTGCAGAAGGCCGGAGAGATCATTCCGGAAGTAGTGGAGGTTTTGAAGGAGCTGCGCCCCGAGGGAACCGTACCGTACCACTTGCCGGAGGTGTGTCCGGTATGCGGCGCGCCGGTGGCGCGGGACCCGGACGGCGCGGCGGTCCGCTGTACCGGCGCGGAGTGTCCTGCACAGCTCCACCGGAATCTCACCCATTTCGCCAGCCGCGACGCAATGGATATTGACGGCGTAGGACCTGCGGTCATGCTCCAACTGATCGACCGGGGTATGGTCAAGAACCCAGCGGATCTGTATTTCCTGACTGTTGAGGAGCTGGCGGACCTGGAACGAATGGGGAAAAAGTCCGCTCAAAATGCCGTCAAGGCTATCGACGCCA
This sequence comes from uncultured Clostridia bacterium, assembly GCA_947177005.1. Classification (GTDB taxonomy): domain Bacteria; phylum Bacillota; class Clostridia; order Oscillospirales; family Oscillospiraceae; genus Pelethomonas. The sequence goes on from CAMWSZ010000163.1 coordinate 3,951, forward strand.
GCCGGGGCCGCGGATTGGAACGCCTGCTGTACGCTCTGGGAATCCGGCAGGTGGGACAAAAGGCCGGAAAGGTACTGGCCGCCCATTTCCGGACCTTCGACGCCCTGGCCGCCGCTGCGGAAGAAGAACTGACGGAAATCGACGATGTGGGCGCGGTCACAGCCGCCTACATCCGGGAGTGGATCGACAACCCTCAGTCGCAGCACCTGATCGGCCGTTTGAAGGAGGCGGGCGTGGCAATGGAGGCAGCCGAACAGCCCGGCGGGGAGCAGTTCAAGGGGATGACCTTCGTGCTCACCGGGGCGCTCTCTCGCTATACTCGTGACGAGGCCGCCGCTCTCATCGAACGCCGGGGCGGAAAAGCCAGCTCCTCCGTTAGTAAAAAGACGACCTATGTCGTGGCCGGTGAAAACGCGGGCAGCAAGCTCCGTAAAGCAAATGACCTTGGCATCACGGTGCTGACCGAGGACGAATTTGCCGCCATGCTGGAGGAGGAAAAACCAAAGGAAACTGCGGAGGAGAAAGCGGAACAGCCTCAGCAGTATTCCCTGTTTTCTGCCCCGGAAGCTCCGAACACCTGACCAAATAACAAATCAACAAAAAATACCCTTGACAGCGGCGGGAAAAACTGGTACTCTATACAAAAGAGCGCAACAAGTGAATCATGCGGATGATTGATTCAGGAGAGACCGTGCGGCAGGCACGGCGCCGAAGGAGCAAGGCCAAACCCTCTCAGGCAACAGGGACTGGATCAGGACGAAATCTGGAAAACACTTATCGTGTACCAACGGGGCAACCTGTCAAAAGCAGGGAATCTCTCAGGTCTGACAACAGAGGCGTAACATAAGATTTGTTGCGCCCTGTTTTTGTATCCAATAAACGATTTTCGGAAGGAGAAAAGTTATGAGCGATTTGAAACGGACCCAATTATATGATGTGCATGTGGCGGCGGGGGCTACCATGGTGGACTTCGGCGGGTGGGAAATGCCGATTGAGTATCCCACAAAAATCGTCGCGGAACACCTCTATACCCGTCACGCCTGCGGCATCTTCGACGTATCCCATATGGGACGTATCTTTGTAGAAGGGTCCGAAGCTGTCCCCTTCCTCCAGCATGTCCTGAGCAGCAACGTCATGGCCTTGGATCTCAACCAGGCGCAGTACGCCATGATCCCCAACGAAAACGGCGGCGCAGTGGACGACGCTTATCTGTATCGTTTTGAAGAGAAACGGTATCTGCTGGTGGTCAACGCCGCCAATACCGATAAAGACCTTGTCCACTTGAACGAACAGATCAAAAACTACGACGCGAAAATGACCGTCATCACCGGCGACTGGGCGGCGATTGCCGTGCAGGGTCCCAAGTCGAAGGAGATTTTGCAAAAGCTGTCCGGCGGCGCGGCGCTGACTGAACCGGTGAAAAACGCTCTGAATACCCTGCAATTCGAGGGCCGTACCGTGCGCGTCGCCAAGACCGGCTACACCGGCGAGCCTCTGGGCTATGAGGTCTATATCGAAAGCGCGGAGGCCGCGTGGCTGTGGAACCGCCTGATCGAACTGGGTGCGAAGCCCGCCGGTCTGGGCGCACGTGACACCCTGCGTATGGAAGCCTGCCTGCCCCTGTACGGCCACGATATGGGGGATGATCCTGAAGGAAAAGAGATCCCTATTTTTGCGGTGCCTCTGGCCAAATTTGCCGTCAGCTTCTCCGATCAGAAGGGTGATTTTATTGGCCGGGAACCGTTGACAAAGCAGTACGAGGCGTTTAAACGCATTATGAGCCGCGATTTCAGCGGCCTGAGCGTCCTGCCCCGGCGTATCATGCCCATTACCCTCCTGGACAGAGGCGTCATGCGGCAGGGAATGCCTGTTTATAAAGGAGACAAGCAGATCGGGTTTGTCACCAGCGGCACAATGGTACCCTACTACCGCCACGAGGGCGAGGGCCTGCAAACTGTGATCCTGGAAGAAACTGCCAAACGCGCCATTGGCCTGGCTTATATAGACAGCGATACTCTGGAAGATGATGAAGTGCAGGTAGACGTTCGGGGCCGCCGTCTGAAGGCGGTGATTCCGCCCTACCATATGCGTGTGGACGCGCCGCCCTTTGCCCGCCCCATTATCTATCGTCCGGCGGAAGAGGACGCGGCAGTTGTCTCCGGAGACCGCAAGCCAAAAGTCCTGGAACTCATCAACCGTGCAGTTGACAATCATCTGTGGCGTCAGGAGCGGTGCGTGAACCTGATCCCCTCCGAGATGACTGCCTCCCGCGCCGTGCGTCTGCTGTGCGCCAGCGACCCGTCCTTCCGCTACGCTGAACATAAAAAGGTGAAGAGCTTTTACGATGCGGATGTGTTCTATTATCAGGGCACGGAGTTCATCGACGAAGTGGAGCAGCTGCTTGTCGAGGAAATGAAAGCGTTCCTGGGCTGCGCCGAGGTGGAGACCCGCTGCATCAGCGGCCAGATGTCGAATACCGCTGTGTTCTCGTCTTTAATGGACTGGAAAAACCGTCTGGACCGGAAGCACGACGCCAAGCGCCTGGGCTATATCATGAACAATCATATCATCAAGGGTGGCCACCTGTCCGCACAGCCAATGGGTGCGCTCCATGACTATATTGCCATTGACCCTGTAACCGAGCGTCACGCTCTGGTGAATTTCCCGGTCTGCAAGGACAATATCTATAAGATTGACGTCGAGGAGACCAAAAAGGCGATTGCCCAGTACCGTCCGGAGCTGATTATCTTCGGCAAGAGCATGGTGCTGCATAAGGAACCTGTAGCGGAGATCCGGCAGTTTGTGGACGAGCAGAATATCCCTACAACAATTATGTATGATATGGCCCATGTGTTGGGCTTGGTGGGCGA
>CAMWSZ010000164.1 GCA_947177005.1 uncultured Clostridia bacterium
TCAGGTTCTCCGTCCGGGTGTCAATGGAGCTGGTGGCTTCATCCAGAATCAGCACTGGCGGGTCCGCCACCGCCGCGCGGGCAATCGCCAACAGCTGCCGTTCGCCCTGACTCAGACTGCCGCCGTCGCCGGTGATCCAGGTATCGTAGCCTTGGGGCAGGTGGCTGATGAACGTATCCGCGTTGGCCAGACGCGCCGCCGCACGCACTTCCTCATCTGTGGCGTCCAGCTTGCCGTAGCGGATATTGTCCGCAATGGTGCCGGTGAACAGGTGGGTATCCTGTAGGACGATGCCCAGAGAACGGCGCAGGCTTTCCTTGCTGATCTCCCGCACGTCGATTCCGTCGTAGGTAATCAGACCGCTCTCGATCTCATAAAACCGGTTAATCAGGTTGGTAATTGTGGTTTTCCCCGCGCCGGTGGACCCGACAAACGCAATTTTTTGTCCCGGCTTTGCGTAGAGGCTGATACCGTGGAGGATCTTTTTATTGGGCACATAGCTGAACACCACGTCCGTAAAGCGCACGTCGCCACGCAGAGGAACCAGCGTACCGTCCGGTTTTTTCCAGGCCCAGCCGTCGCTGCGGGCGGATTCCTCCCGCACGGAACCGTCCGCGCCGTGACTGACATTGACCAGCGTGGTTTTGCCTTCGTCGATTTCGGGCGTAGTTTCCATGACCTCAAACACCCGCTCCGCACCCGCCACAGCCGCAAGCACATTGTTGACCTGCTGGCTCATCTGGCCAATAGGCTGGCTGACCTGCCGGGTGTACTGGAGATAGAGCAGCAGCGCGCCCAGGTCGAACCCAAAGGCAATGGACAGCAGCGCACCGGTACAGCAGGTGAGCGCATAGTTGATATGGCTGATGTTGCCCATTGCGGGCATCATGGCACCGGCAAAGGACTGGGCGTTGGTGGCACTGTGCTGATATGCGTCGTTTCTGACGGAAAAGCCCTCTTTCGCGGCTTTCTCGTGGTTAAATACCTTGATGACCTTCTGGCCCTCGATCATCTCCTCAATATAGCCGTTAATAGCTCCCAGATCCTTCTGCTGGGCCATAAAATACCGGCGGCTGCGTTTGCCCACGGTCATGATGACCAAAAACATCAGTGCCAGGGAGAACACCGTCACCAAAAACAGAACCGGGCTGAGATACAGCATCATACACACCACGCCAACAAAGGTCAGGGTCCCGGAGACCAGACTCACCAGTCCGTTGTTCAGGATCTCATTGACGGTCTCGATATCATTGGTATACCGGCTCATCAGCTCTCCGTGTGTATGGGTATCAAAGTAGCTGAGGGGCAGGTCCTGCATTTTGGTGAAGAGGTCCTGCCGGATGGCGTGGGTGGTTTTCTGCGAGATATGGACCATGATTCTGGTATAGGTGAAGCTGAGCACAGCCGCGCAGATATAGATGCAGGCCATGAGGATCAGCATTTTTGCCAGCTTCTGAAAATCTCCCGGCACGATACAGTCGTTGATTAAAGGCCGGATCATATAGGAGCCGCTTACGGTACACACCGTATTCAGCACCAGACAGAGCGCCACCACCGCCAGCAGCCACTTTGACTGTCCCACATAGCCCAGCAGCGTTTTGACCGTCTTCCGCATATCCTTTGGTTTCTGATACCCGTGTCTGCCCGGGCCCTTTCCTCCTCCATGGGGACTAGGCATCCAAGCTCACCCCTTCCTGCTGCGACAGATAAATGTCGCGGTAAATTACGCTGTTCGACATCAGTTCCTCGTGGGAACCCATTTCCGCGATTTTTCCGTCGTCCATAACGATAATCAGGTCTGCGTCGGAAACGGAAATAATACGCTGCGCAATAATGATTTTCGTGGTATCGGGCAGCTGCGTCCGGAACGCCTGCCGTATTTTTGCGTCCGTGGCGGTGTCCACCGCACTGGTGCTGTCGTCCAGAATCAGGACTTTCGGTTTCTTCAGAATCGCCCGGGCGATGCACAGCCGCTGCTTCTGTCCGCCGGACACGTTCACGCCCCCCTGTCCCAGGTCGGTGTCATAACCCTCGGGCATCCGGTGGATGAACTCCGCCGCGCAGGCGGCTTCACAGGCGGCCTCGATCTCGGCGTCAGACGCATTGGCGTCGCCCCACAGCAGGTTTTCCCGAATCGAACCGGAAAACAGCGTGTTTTTTTGCAGCACCATTGCCACAGCATCCCGCAGATGCTCCATCGTGTACTCCTGCACCGGACGTCCGCCGACCTTGACCGTGCCCTGCTGCACCTCATAAAGCCGGGGAATCAACTGTACCAAAGTGGATTTTGCGGAACCGGTGCCGCCGATCACGCCCACCGTCATACCGCTTTTGATATGCAGGTCGATGTCTTGGAGGTTCCATTTCTCCGAACCGTCATTGTACTTGAAATACACATGGTCAAAGTCCACGGAACCGTCAGAAACCGTCAGACCGCTTTCATTTATATCCTGAATGCCGGGAACCTCATCCAGCACCTCCGCTACACGCTTGCCGCAGGCGATTGTTCGGGTTATCATCATCATAATCATGGACACCATCATCAGGCTCATCAGCACCTGCGTGATATAGGTGAAAAAGGTGGACAGCAGTCCCACCTCCAGCTCCCCGGTCTGGACCAGCGGCGCGCCGTACCACATAACCGCAATAATCGTGCCGTAGGTAATCAGCATCATGATAGGCATGTTCAGCACCACGAAGCCGAACGCCTTCTCCGCAACGGCCTTTAAAGCGTCGTTGCGCTTTTTGAATTTCTCCTCCTCGTACTTCTTCCGAACGAAGGATTTTACCACACGTATGGCGGAGAGATTTTCCTGAACCACCAGATTAACCCCATCTGTCCGCTCTTGCAGTGTACCAAACAGCGGGCTGACATTGCGGATAATCAGGACGATCAGCACAGCCAGCAGCGGCAGCGCGATCAGAAACACCCTTGACAGTTTCCAGCTGATTGTGACCGCCAGCACCAGCGCTGAAATCAGCATCACCGGCGCCCGGACCATCAGCCGCATCGACATCATCAGGGACATCTGTAAATTGTTGCAGTCGTTGGTGAGACGGGTAACCAGGGACGCGGTAGAGAATCTTTCAATGTTTTGAAAGGAGAATTTCTGGATATGCTCAAACTGAGCCCGGCGCAGGTTTGCGCCAAACCCCTGACCTGCCCGTGAGGACAGGAAAGCGGACCCAATGCCCAGAGACATTGAAATCAGGGCCATAACCACCATCAGCAGGCCGTGCCGAAGGATATAGGCGGTATCACCGGCAGGGATGCCGGTATCGACGATTTTGGCCATGACCAGCGGCAGCAGCAGCTCAAACACTGCCTCAGAACCGGAACACAGAATGCCCAGCACAATCCATTTCCGGTAGCCGCTGGTATACGGCCACAGTTTTTTAATCATTCCTTATTTACCTCATTTTCTAAGTCTGCAATGATACGGGAGAGCATATCCGACAGATGCGTCTGTTCCTCCGGGGTCAGATTGGCGCAGATGCGCCGGTTTGTCTCCTCCAGGGACGCGCGAAAGGCTTCAATCTTTTCCTGACCGGCGTCCGTCAGGCTCACAAGACGGCAGCGTCCGTCCGCGGGACTGGCGCGGCGCAGGATATAGCCTTTTTCCTCCAGACGGTTGACGATTCCGTTGACGGTAGACGGCCTCAGACGCAGTTCGTGTTCCAAATTCCGCTGATTCAGCGGCTCGCCCCGGCAGGCCAGACAGATCAGCGCCCGTGTCTGCACGGGCGTGACATCATATCCGTTCCGGCGCAGGAGATTCACGCTGTAAAGATGCCCCAGGTGGCCGCAGTAGGCCAGTTGCTGTCCCAGGTCCTGCGGTTCCTTCATGGTTTCCACTCCTTTCTTAGTTCTCCAAAATTTAGTGTGCTAACTATACACCTGCCGGAACGAATCGTCAAGAGGGGATTTTGAATGGTTTTTTAACCCGCTGTGAATTTTCCGTGAATTGTCTTTTATGCCTGTTGACTTCTCGGGAAGGTTGTACTATGATGACATTGTTCAGAAATGAATTTCTCTTTTCTCCCTCTCTCTTTTCTTACCTATAGGAAGCGCCGGGCCTGCGTAGGACCCGGCGCTTCCTGCATTCTATTCCTCGTTCCCGGCCCCGTCAGGCATTCCTGCCGGGACAAACAGAAACGGAAAAGTGCAGTTAACAGCCGGAGTATCGAAATACTCCGGCTGTCAGGCGCTCAGATAGAAAATTTTTCAGAATCTCCACACGTCCGCCACGTCATACATGGCATTGAGCAGGGTCCAGCCCTGGGGATAGGGCCGCATAAGATTCCAGTACCCCGCGCCGTACAGACCGTACTCCTGGATCAGCGCCAGCTTGGCCCGCATACTTCTCGCGTCCTCGAACCAAACCTCATGCACCACACCGTCCTCCGTATACCGGAACCACGGACTCTGCACCTGTTCGTCGAACAGGATCTCCGCCCTGTGCTTTACGGCCAGTTCCACGGCGTACTGATTGGAGATAGACCGCGCCCGCGTCGTCCCCTGCCGGAAGGGCAGCGGCCAGTCGTAGCCGTAATTGGGGATGCCCAGCCAGATTTTTTCCCGCGGGATCACCGTCACCGCATAATCCACCACCTGCCGCACGTCCGGCAGCGGCGCAACGGCCATTGGCGGTCCGTAGGTATATCCCCATTCATATGTCATCAGCAGCACAAAATCCGCCGCCGCACCCAACTGCTTATAATCATGCCCTTCATACAGTAGGCCCGGCTGGCCGTCCCAGGTTTTCGGCGCCAGGGCCACCAGGACCGGCAGCGGTGATACTGCTGCCCGCAGACGCCGGATAAAGGCCGCGTAATTGTCCTTCTGGGTCCCGGGGATATACTCAAAGTCCACATCCACCCCCCGATACCCCTTTGCTTCGATCATGGCCTGTACCTGCCTCAGAATTGCCTCCTGCCGCTTGACATCGGAGAGAAGGGTCTCCGCCCGCTGGCTGGAAAACGTATCCTCCTCCGTCAAAGTGGACAGATGCATCAGCGCCGCCGCGCCCAGACGGGACGCCTCCTCCAAAATTACCCCGTCCGCCAAGGGCAGCAGGCCGCCTTGGGCATTGATGCCGTAGGTGAAGGGCGTCACGCAGGTCATATAGGGCAGGGACGCGCTCAGCTCACGGCGGCGGATAAAGGGATAGGCGTAGCCGTTGGTATGCGTACTTCCCAGCTTTTCCTGCTCATAGGCGATGACCAGGGTCTGGTTCGGACGGATATCCGGCATACCGTGGAACCAGTAGTTATTGCGGTAAAGCTGACGCAGGCTGAGCCCGTACTGCCGGGCAACAGCGGAGAGGGTCTGGCCGGGCTGGACCACATGGAGCGTCTGCACCGTCTCGATCACCAGCGTCTGTCCTACGGCCAGCGCGGCGTCCGGCGGCACGCCGTTGCACAGACGCAGCAGCTCCGGGTCCACGCCGTACTGGGCCGCGATGCCGTAGAGCGTCTGGCCGGGCTGCACGATGTGTATTGTCATTGTTCGTCCCCCTTTTTTCTCTATTTCTATGCGAAAGGAGAGGGGGATATGATTGACAAATTTCGCCTGACGGCGTAAAATAAAACCGCCTCCCACCCCAGCGGAGAGGTCAGGCGCTGTCTGGAACAGGACCTGGGCGTGCCGGGACGGAATGGCGGTTAGCTCACCCCTATAGAAAGAAAGGGGGTGAAGGCTCATGGACAAGAGGAAGCGGCTTGCATTGAAGGTAATCATTTACCTTGCAGTGTTCGCACTGTTCTTTATCTTCGCTCCAAAAGCGTGCTAACCGCCCGGCTGCAACCCGAACGGCTAGCATAAATTTCACTGTTAGCAAGTAGGGAGCTGATCGTCATTTCCGGTCCAGCACTCCGAACTATCCCCAGTATACCCCGGCAGCTTGCGTTTGTCAAGCGGCCGGGGATTCTTTTTTGTGGTCCGTCCCTGTTATCCGTACAGCAGGACGGATGTAGAGAACACGCCGTTTTTATAGGAAAACTCAGCCACACCGCCGCAGCGTTCCGCCATTCCGCGGACGATCCAGGTGCCGGAACCAAATCCGTCGTGTTTCGAGGACAGCAGCCGTCCGTTCTCCCAAATCGGTTCCCGTTCACAGGAGTTGTCCATAGTCAGGACAATGCAGTCCTTCTCACACCGTCCCCGCCCGCGGATGAACGGGACAGAACATTTTACCTCCCGGCAGGCATCTATCGCATTTTCCAGCAGATTCCCCAGCATGGCGCATATCTCCGGTTCATTGAGCGGCAGCTGTTCCGGCATGTCCAAACTGATATTATAGTCAATCGCATATTTCCGCGCTTCCCCGGCATAGTAAACGCATACGGCGTTCAGCGCAAAATTCCGGGTAAAGGTCCGGTAAGTACCAGAGGAAAGGCTTTTTTCGTAGACTCCCAGATATGTTTTCAGCCCTTCGATATCGTTCTGTTCCAGATAGGCACGGATCACGCTCAGATTTTGACGCAGGTCATGGCGGGCCGCTTTCACCTCTTCCATATGCTTTAACAACTGCCCATGCTGTTCCTGCTGAAGCTGGAGCAGATGTTCCTGTATGGCGGCCTGTTCCTTGAGGGCGGCCTGACGGCGGACGCTGTCAAGAATATCCGGCATAAAGAAATAGGCTATCGCCGCGCACAGCAGCAGAAGTACCCGCGAAAGAAGGAACCCGGACGAACCGGCCTTCTCCGGCGTAAAATCGCAGGTAAAAAACATTACTGTCACCGTCATAAAGGCGGGGAGCAGCCAGGATTTCTGCCAGAACGC
>CAMWSZ010000165.1 GCA_947177005.1 uncultured Clostridia bacterium
GACCCATTACCGGCGGCACGATCTGTGGTATAAGCTGGTCCTGCTGGCGGCGAATGCGGTCCACTGGTTCAACCCGCTGATGTATCTAATGGTACGGGAAGCGGGCGCCGACATGGAGCTGACCTGTGACGCCGCCGTCGTGGCCGGGGCGGACAGCGGCACCCGCCGCGCCTACAGCGAGACCCTCCTGGCCGCCGTCCACCGTGAACGCGGCTCCGCGTTTTCCACCCATTTTTACGGCGGCAAGAAGGCTATGAAGGAGCGTTTCCGCAATATTCTTGGGAAACAGGGACAAAAATGGGGCGTACTGCTGCTGCTCCTGACGCTGCTGGCAACGCTGACCGCCGCGGCTGCCGTCAGATTTCAGCAGGCGGAGAATTCCCCAGATGCGGAGGAGCGGGACGAAATCAGCGTCTATCTTGACGACAAAATCGCGGAACTTGCGGAACGGGGATATGCCGTCAGCGATGAGCGGAGCAAATTCACGCTGGAAGGCGAATACAGCGGAGACCTCTGGCCGGATGAAATTCAGGTCTGGCATTTAGACTATGCCCTGAAGCTGGAGAACCCGGAGAGCTATGCTCCCGCCGGGAATGAATCTGTGGACGGCGGCGGCTGGCTGTCCGGAATCGAAGATCAGGGCGATCCGTACTTTATTTTTTCAGTGGACCATGAGCAAAAGACCAACGAACTGCTGGAAATTGCGCACGCCAATGTCCCGCGGGAGCTGGGGTACAGCTGGGAGGAATACATCTGCTGCCACACGATTCTGGGAATGGACCTGGTACGCAGCGGCTGGCCGGAGATCACCCCGGAATTTCTCGCCGCCCAGCTGGACGGACATCAGGCGGGTATGGCGGACTGGGAGGACGTTGCATTGACATATCTGACGGTCATTATGGAGCTGGAGCCGCCGGAGAACGGCCTGTCCGTACTGCGGGAATTTTCCCGTGAGGACGGTGAGAGCAGGCTGATTGCTGCACAGTGCGGTGAACAGAAAGTCTATGTGCTGCTGGTCAAAAACGTCTATCCGGAGGAGGCGTTTTCCTTCTGGCAGGTGGCGGGTCTTTGCTGGCAAAAACGCCCCTGAAACGGTTTCCTTCCTTTTTTTCAGTCTTCCGAAAAATTATTCTTCTTTACAAAACTGACAGAATTTGCTAAAATAGAGTAGTAAATTTTTTGCTGCGGCGGGAAAAGAGGAAACATATGTCACATCGGGAAAAAGCGGTGCAGCTGCTGCACCAACAATATCATTGCTCACAGGCGATCCTCGGCGCGTACGCCGAAGATCTGGGGCTGGATCTGAAAACCGCCTTTCAAATCAGCACCTGTTTCGGCGGCGGAATGCGCTGCGGAAGCACCTGCGGCTGTATCACGGCCGGCCTGCTGGTGCTGGGTATGGCGTTTGGCTTCAGCGACGCCCAGGACCGGAAAAAAGAGGCGTTGGGAAACCAAAAAACGGAAGAATTTGTCGCCCGTTTCACTGAGCGTATGGGCGGACACCGGGACTGCCGGGAAATTTTGGGCAAGGATATCTCCATACCGGCTGATATGGCGGAGATCCGCCGGCTGGGTCTGATGCAGGAAAAATGCCCCCAGGCCATTGCCGTCTGTATTGATCTGCTGGATGAGATGCTGGACGGCTGCCAGCTCAGTCCTGTTACTGCCAGCATCAGTCTGGACAACTTCCGGGAGATCTCGGATATCCACAGTATCATGCAGTGGGCCGAAAAAAGCCGCCGTTTTACGGCGGATGTCAATCAACTTCTGCATTCCACGGCAAACAATATTGCCTTTATCCAGTTTGACGTAAACCGTTTCAAGATCATCAACGATCTGTACGGCGAGAAATTCGGGGACAAAATCCTGGAATTTATCAACCAGCGGCTAAAGGAGTTCTGCACGGGCGGTCCCTACAAGGGATTCTATACCAACCTGCGCAGCGACGTATTTATGATTGTTACGGAGTTTGGCGAGAAGGAGGAGCTTACCAGGCTGGTTGAGCAGCTTGATGAACAGATCAATCTTTACAACACGGTGCCCCTGCAAATCTCCTACGGCATTTACATCGTACAGGACAAGAACATGGAACAGCGTCAAATGGAGGACCGCGCGGCAATGGCCCGGAAGGAGATCAAGGGCGACGCGCTGACCAATATCGCATTTTATGAGGAGCGGTTCAAGGACTCCCTGTATAACCGGAAATTCATTGAAGAAAACATGAGCGCCGCCATTGGGCAGCGTCAGATCATGATGTACCTGCAACCCAAGTACAGCATTACTCAGAACCGGATTATCGGCGCGGAAGCGCTGGTACGGTGGAGGCACCCGGAGCGGGGCATGATTTTCCCGGACCAGTTTATCCCCATTGTGGAGGAAAACGGGTTTATTCAGGAGATCGACTATTTTATTTGGGAAGAAGCGTGTCAGTTCCAGCGGCGGTGCCTGGATGCCGGCCTGACGCCCTGCCCGATTTCCGTGAACATGTCCCGCCTGCATCTGAAGGACAATCTCTGCATTGATATGCTGAAGGACATGATCGAGCGGAACGGACTGGAGAAATCCATGATTGAGCTGGAGATCACGGAGACGGCAGGCGGAATGCAGATCCGAAAAAAGGCGCTCCAGTTGAAGGACGAGGGGTTCACGCTGTTAATGGACGATTTCGGCAGCGGGTACTCATCCCTGAACATCTTGCTGGAGACGCCCTTCGACGTCATCAAGCTGGATAAGAAATTCATTGAGAACATGATGATTTCGGACAAGGGCCTGCTGATTTTGGAGCAGGTCGTGAGCATGGCGGAAAAACTGGATCTGGAGCTGCTGGCAGAGGGCGTGGAGACCCGGGAGCAGTGCGAAATGCTGCACCGCATCGGCTGCGACCAGGTGCAGGGGTACTACTACGCCAAGCCCATGCCGGCGGAGGAGTTTTTTGAGCGTCTGGCGGCGGAACAGACTGTCCGGGTATAAAACCGGAAGAAATGGGAAAACAAAGCGGGCCTCCCTCATAGAGGGAGGCCCGCAAAAACAGCGGCATCCCCGGTACACGGAAGATGTACCGGGGATGATAAAAGTGAAAGGGGAATCAGGCGGTAGCCTTTTTGGCCATATCCACCAGCTGGGTGAACGCAGCCTCATTATTGACGGCCAGCTCGGCAAGCATTTTGCGGTCAATGGTCACGCCGGCGTTTTTCAGGCCGTGGACGAAGGTGGAATAATTCATTCCGCGCTGTTTGCAGGCGGCGCTGATCCGGGTGATCCACAGGCGGCGGAAATCGCGTTTTTTCAGGCGGCGGCCCACATAGGCATAGGTGAGGGACTTCATCACCTGCTGGTTCGCCATTTTGAAATGCTTCGACTTGGCGCCCCAGTAGCCCTTGGCCATCTTCAGCACTTTATTTCTTCTCTTGCGGGTCATCATTGCGCCCTTAACTCTAGCCATAATTCAAAGCCTCCTTATAGTAAAAGCATCATTTGTACGGAATCATCTTGCGGATGGCGGCGGCGTTGGTTTCGTCGGCATAGCCGCCGGCCCGCAGGCGGCGGGTCCGCTTGGTGTCTTTTTTGGTGAGGATGTGGCTCTTATAGGCCTTAGCGCGTTTGACCTTCCCGGTTTTGGTCAGGCTGAATCTTTTTTTGGCGCCACTGTGGCTCTTCAGCTTAGGCATGGTATCATTACTCCTTCCGTATGTCTCGTAAAGTTGAAGTTACTTTTTCGGGGAGAGGAACATAGACATATTCCGGCCTTCCAGCTTAGCTCCCTTATCGACGTTGGCGATCCCGGCGCACTGTTCTGCAAACTTATCCAGGAGCTTCTTGCCGATGTCGGTATGGGCCATTTCCCTGCCGCGGAAGCGGACGGAAACCTTCACCCGGTTGCCATCGGCCAGGAACTTCTGCGCATTTCTGAGTTTCACATTAAAATCCCCCACATCGATGCCGGGGGACATGCGGATCTCTTTGATTTCGACCACATGCTGATTTTTGCGGGCTTCCTTCTCCCGTTTTCCCTGCTCAAAGCGGTACTTGCCGTAATCCATGAGCTTACAGACAGGCGGGGTAGCCTGGGGGGAGATTTTGACCAAGTCCAGCCCCTTTTCATCAGCGATGCGCAGGGCCTCGTCTGCGGACATAATACCCAGCTGTTCTCCTCCGCTTCCGATCAGGCGCAGTTCCTTGTCTCGAATGTCCTCATTCAGTTGATGCATTGCAATGCTAATAACCGAAGCACCTCCTTCAATATCTTTCCCTACTTACTGGCAGCATAAAACAAAAAGAAAGCAGGCGCAGCACAAAAAAATCCGCACCCGCACAACCACAGCGCGTCCTGTCCGGACGCTCCGTGATAAAAAACCGTGTTGACCTCTTTGCCAAATGCTGGAGGTGAGGCGGGATGCACCGGCCTTCTTTGTTTTGCTCAACTACTATACCACTATAAAAAGGATTTGTCAAGGGAAATTTTTTGTGTTTCCCGGCAGGCCGGAAAATATCACTTGACAAATACGGGAAAAGGATTACAATGTGTCTTGACACATAACTAAAATGAAAAGGGAATTACATTATGGAAAACGTAAAAGCATTTCTCAAGCGCAAGGACATCGTGATCTCCGGCAGGCGCTACGCTATCGACGCCCTCAGTGCAATGGCGCAGGGACTGTTTTGTTCCCTGCTGATCGGCACCATTATTAAAACGCTGGGCGAACAGGCCGGCATTTCGTTTCTGGTGGATGTGGGGAATTATGCCTCTGCGATGAGCGGTTCCGCAATGGCGGTGGCAATCGGATACGCCCTGAACGCGCCGCCGCTGGTATTGTTCTCCCTGGCCACCGTTGGCTATGCGGCCAACGCCCTGGGCAGCACCAGCCTGATCCCCAACCAAAGCGGTGCGGGCGGACCGCTGGCCGTGCTGTTCATCGCGGTCATCGCCGCGGAATGCGGCAAGGCGGTATCGAAAGAGACGAAAGTTGATATTCTGGTCACGCCGCTGGTGACGATTTTAGTGGGCGTGGGACTGTCCGCCTGGTGGGCCCCGGCTATCGGCACCGCCGCCTCCGCCGTCGGCAACATCATCATGTGGGCCACCGATTTGCAGCCGTTCCTTATGGGCATCGTTGTGTCCGTTGTCATCGGCGTCGCTCTGACCCTCCCGATTTCCTCCGCGGCCATCTGCGCGGCTTTTGGCCTGACGGGTCTGGCAGGCGGCGCGGCGGTTGCCGGATGCTGCGCCAATATGATTGGTTTTGCAGTACTGTCCTTCCGGGAAAACCGCTGGGGCGGTCTGGTGAGCCAGGGCTTGGGGACGTCCATGCTGCAAATGGGCAATATCGTCAAAAATCCCCGCATCTGGCTCCCCGCGATTCTGACCTCCGCCATTACCGGTCCCATTGCCACGTGCGTTTTCAGGCTGGAGATGAACGGCCCGCCGGTGTCCGCCGGAATGGGCACCTGCGGTCTGGTGGGACAGATCGGCGTCTGGACCGGCTGGCTGGCACCCAGTGAGCGGGCCATTGCCAACGGCGCGGCGGCGATTGTCCCGGGCGCAATGGATTGGACCGGATTGCTCCTGATTTCTTTTGTGCTGCCTGCGGTACTGTGCTGGGCGTTCGGGCTTTGGTTCCGGAAAATCGGGTGGATCAGGGAGGGAGACCTGACCCTCTGAGTCCCTTACCGTCCGAAGAACAGCCGGACGGAAAATGCCGCCGCCATAAATCCGGCGAGATCGGCGGTCAAGGCGGCGGGGACCGCGTAGCGGGTCTTCCGGACGCCCGCCGCGCCGAAATAAACGGCAATCGTATAGAAAGTTGTCTCCGTACTGCCCAGCATAACGGCGGCGGTGCGGCCGGTATAGGAGTCCGGACCATAGGCAGCCATGAGCTCGCTGCCCAGCGCCAGCGCGCCGCTGCCGCTGACGGGACGGATCAGCAGCAGGCCGGTTGTCTCCGGCGGGATGCCCAGAAATTCCAGCAGCGGGGCCAGTACGCCGCCCAGCAGGTCCAGGAGGCCGGAGGCGCGAAGCATATAGACGGCGGTCAGCAGTCCCACAAGCGGCGGGAAAATGCGCAGCAGGGTCGAGAGACCCTCCTCCGCGCCGCGGGAGAGAGCGTCATAGACGTTGACGCGCCTGCCGGCTCCGAACAGCGCCACAAACGCCAGCAGCAGCGGGACCAAATACGCGGAATAATCCATTTCCTAATCCCTCCAGATTTTTGAGAAGACCCAGGCGGCCAGCAGCCCGGCGGTGACGGACAGCACCGAGGACAGCCACACCGCCGGTAAAATATCAAAAGCATTTTGCGCGCCCAGTGCGGTCCGCACCCCCGCCACCGTGGTGGGCAGAAGCTGGATCGACGCCGTATTCAGCACCACCAGCCTGCACAGCTCATCCGACGCCGTGCCGCCGCAGCCCGCCGCCATTCTCTGCGCGGCCCGTATTCCCAGCGGCGTGGCGGCGTTGCCCAGGCCCAGCAGGTTTGCCGACACGTTCCCGGACAGCGCCGCCATTGTGTCAGGGTCGCGGCAGGCTTGGGGGAGCAGGCGTCCCAGCAGGGGCCGGAACATCCGGCTTAACAATTCCGTCAGGCCGCAGGCCCGCATGACCGCCATCACCCCGCTCCACAGACACATCACCCCCGCCATGCCCAGCCACCGCGCCAGCTCCTGTCTCTTATACACATCTGACGCTGCCGCCGACACCTTACGTGTAGATCTCGGTGGTCGCCGAATCATTAAAAAAAAAGGGGGGGGGGGGGGGGGGGGGGGGGGGGGGGGGGG
>CAMWSZ010000166.1 GCA_947177005.1 uncultured Clostridia bacterium
CAGTGAGACACTTGGCTTGTCCCTCCACCCCGCTTATGCAGTGTTTTACTGATGTTTCGCAAATAGTCTTTTACACGCAACAAATTCCCTATTTAATTGGCAGGCTTATCTTCCCTTCGATTTATCGATAGCTGTCAATTTTGGGGCATACCTGATTCCCAACATTCCATTCAGTCATCCGATAGCAGATAAAATTATTCATTCCCTATTCTATATTTGTTTGTAAGTCAACATAGTGGGGCGATAATACGGAGGATGCCGTCTAACAGCCAGTGAAGGATAAATCGATTCAATGAACTTCACAGCAAAGGGGTTGCGCTTGTTCAAAGTCCGCCTTGAGGTTGTTCAGAAGGGAAGCACAATAAAACAGAGAGTTATTTTCAAAATGCAGGAACAGACTCCGATAGTCCAAATTGACAGCTCCCACAGTTCCCACAACATCATCGGAGTCGGACGCGCTTCCCGCTAACGCCCCTATGCTCCCGCCCAGGAGAATGCCAAATAGGCCGCTCAGGATGCCGATCAAGTTGCCAATCATCCCGCTTCTCAAACACCATCCTCGAACTTAGCTGTGAATAAGAAGAATTATTCTTCAGGACAATTCCGTAAAAATCAGCCTTGAGTGCATAAGTATCGGCTTTGGTCCTCCACGCCTATATGTATCAAGACACTCCCAATTCCCCAGCTTTTTCAGCATCCCTTTTTGGACACTGGTGAAATGCCGGTAGGAATATGTAGTTAAGGTCACGAAAACTGCTTGGACCGTTTCTTCCTGCTCATTCCACCCTTGGACACCAAACTCCCTTCGGTCAACTCCAACGAAATCAATCCCGGCATTTTTAAGCTGTTTTTCCGCTTTCTGGTAGAACTTCTCTTTTTCAGAATCTTGCCAGCTAAATTTCATTTCCTGTACCTCCGGGATATCCTGCATCCGGCGGTATCAGGCGGTTTACATCAATCAAACTAATCAGACTTTCCTGATAGAATACAATGCTTTTTATAAAATGCCGCGCTGTACTTACCACCACAGGAACTGGATGTATTGCTTTTTCGTCTACCGTTATGACTTCACTTGCTCCACTGATTGCCAGTCCAATCTTCGCGCCTTTTACATCTAGGACAACCACATACTCCAACTTCTGTTCAGCATAGCCAAGTTGCAATGCCAGATCATATATTGGTACAGTCAAACCATGAAGTGTTATGATTTCTTTGATATAGCTCGGTGCGCCGGTTCTTCCCGTAATCGTGTCCCACCGACCTTCGATAAAAGCTATAGCTTCAATCGGTATACCAAAATGATCGTCACTTATTGCAAAGCTAAATATGCGCATAAAATCAATCCTCTGGCAATCTCTATTTTACTTTCAGAGTGCAATTCTCGATCTCTTTGCAGAGACGCAGCCTCTACCCTTAAATCTTCTTCCAGTATATTTTCAGCATGACCAGCGCGGTGAAAAACGCCAGCATATCTGCAAGAGCGCCAGCCCACAGTGCCCCGTCCACACCCAACGCAAGGGGCAGAAGAATAGTTGCCGGAATAAAATAGATGATCTGTCGTGACAGAGACAAAATGGTTGCTTGTTTTGGTTTGCCGATTGACTGGAAAAAGATACCGCTTATCACTTGTATCCCGTTAAGCGGACAAACCAGCAGGAAAATCCTGAAGCATTTTACCGCAAACTCATTGTATAAATCGGACTCCTTTCCAAAGAACTGGATAATGCTCATGGGCGCAAATTGGAATACGCACCACGCCAGGGCCAGGATAATCAAGACTGTTGCCAGTACGAAACGATAAGTTTGTTTTACCCTTTCCTTTTGCCCGCTGCCATAATTGTATCCGTAAATAGGTTGTGCACCGGTGGCAAGTCCAATAACGACTGAGGTGACGATTTGATACACCTTTGAAGTGATCCCCATGGTTGCCATTGGGATCTCGGCCCCATAAACGGAATTGGATCCGTATTTTACAAGCGCATTATTGGACACAAACATGACCAATACAAGTGCAACTTGTGTGATGAAGCTGGATATGCCAAGGCTGCATACCGTTGCCAACATCTTACCATTCATGCTATAACAGCTTTTATCCAGTTTGATTGTTTTGAGTTTCGTAAAATACGCAAGATAAATCAGTGCATTCAGTATTTCCCCGATAATGGTCGCCCACGCAGCACCCTTTACACCCCAATCGAGCGCGAAAATGAAAATGGGGTCTAAAATGATGTTCGAGACACAGCCAACCAGCAGACCGATCATGCTGTAAGCGGGGCTTCCATCGGCACGGATGATTCCCGCCGCGCCGACATCAATAGCCGCAAAAATTACGGCGCAGCAAATGATTCTCCCGTAATCCATCGCGTAGGGCAAGATTTCTTCCGTTGCTCCGAACATCATGCAGAGCGGCCGCAAAAAGAGATTCAGCAGCACACATAGGATTACGCCAACCAAAACGATTGCCGATATAGCGGTTCCTACACCTTTTGCTGCGGCTTCTTTGTCGTTTTCACCTAATTTCAAACTCAAATATGCCGCCGCGCCGTCACCGATGAGTGATGCAAAGGCTATGACAATAATCGTCAGCGGCCAAATCACATTTGTCGCACCATTGCCAAGATACCCCACGCCGTTGCCGATGAATATCTGATCCACAACATTGTACAGGGCGTTGACCACCAGAGAGATCATGCTCGGAATGGCAAACGTCACCAGGAGTTTGCCAATTCTTTCGGTTCCCAACGGATTTTCCTTGTCAATTGCTTTGCTGTTCATTTTGGGCCTCCATAACGATTGTTTTCTGGCCTTAATATCACAGCCTGTATCATATTACCCATCATCCTCTTTCAATCTGGTATAGTTCTGTGTCATACGGTCTTTCCGGTATAAAGCTGATAGTACCGACCCTTTTCCTCAATCAACTGCTCATGACTCCCACGTTCAATGATCCGGCCCTGCTCCAAAACCATGATGCAGTCGGAGTTCCGAACCGTTGAGAGGCGGTGGGCAATTACAAAGGTGGTCCTGCCATTCATCAGCCGGTCCATACCCTCCTGTACCAACTGTTCCGTGCGAGTGTCGATGGAGGACGTTGCTTCATCCAAGATCAGGACTGGCGGGTCGGCAACGGCAGCACGGGCGATGGCAAGGAGCTGTCGTTGGCCCTGGCTCAGATTGGCTCCATCGCCGGTTAAAACTGTCTGATACTCATCCGGCAAACGCCGGATGAAGCTATCGGCGTTTGCCAGCTTTGCCGCAGCGATGCACTCGTCATCTGTGGCGTCCAGCCGCCCGTAGCGGATGTTATCCATGACCGTGCCGGTAAACAGGTGGGTATCCTGCAAAACAATCCCAAGAGAGCGACGCAGATCGGCCTTTTTGATTTTATTGATGTTGATGCCGTCATAACGGATCTTCCCGTCCTGGATGTCATAGAAACGGTTGATAAGGTTGGTAATGGTGGTTTTTCCTGCACCCGTGCTGCCCACAAAAGCGATTTTCTGTCCCGGCGTGGCAAAGAGCTTGATGTTATGCAGGACGATCTTTTCATCGTTGTATCCGAAGTCCACATCGTCAAATGTAATATCGCCCTCCAACTTGGTGTACGTCACAGTGCCGTCCGCCCGGTGGGGATGCCTCCAGGCCCACAGGCCCGTTCTACGGGGCGTCTCTGCCAGAGAACCGTCCGGCATTTCCTCCACGTTGACCAGTTCCACATAGCCTTTATCTGTCTCCGGCTGTTCATCCAGCAGCTTGAAGATGCGCTCCGCGCCCGCCAGAGCCATGATGACGTTGTTAAGCTGCTGGCTGATCTGTGTGACAGGCTGTGTAAAATTCCGGTTCAAGTTCAGATAGGAAACCAAGGTGCCGATGGTGAGGCTCCCCATGCCATTCAGGGCGAGGACGGCCCCCAATATTGCGCACAGCACATAGCTGATGTTCCCCAGGTTTCCGTTCACCGGCATAAGAATATTTGCTATTCTGTTCGCGTTTTTCGTACTCTCCCGCAATTCCTGATTGATTGCTTTGAATTGCTCAATATTCTCGTTTTCATGACAAAAAACCTTAACAACTTTTTGCCCTTCCATCATTTCTTCGATGTAAGCGTTGACTTTGCCCAAGCTGCTCTGCTGCTTGGAAAAGTACACCGCAGACCTGCCGCCCAGCTTCGAGGCCACAAACAGCATAACGGCTACCATGCACAAGGTCAGAATGGTCAGAGGGATATTCAAGCACACCATGCTGATAAATGTGACCACGATGGTCACGCTGGAGTTGACTACCTGGGGGATACTCTGCCCGATCAACTGCCGGAGCGTGTCCACATCGTTGGTGTAGACTGACATAATGTCACCGTGAGGTGTCGTGTCAAAATACTTGATAGGCAGGGACTCCATTTTAGTGAAAAGCTGTATTCTGATTTTCTTCAATGTTCCCTGACTGATAACCGCCATGATTCGGTTATACGCATAGGAGCAGAGCAGCCCAATCAAATATACCACAGCCAGCGTGAGCAACGCATGGGCCAGCGGCCCAAAGTCAGGGCTTTCCACTCCTGCCATCGGTTTGATGTGCTTATCCACCAGATCGCGCATGAACAGCGTTCCCCGGAGCGTGGCAAGGGCAGACCCTAAAATCAGAACCACTACAAGACAGAATTGCACTTTATATTCCTGGAGCATGATGTCCAGCACACGTTTCAGCAGGGGCATCAGATTTTTTTGATTCTTTCGCCTGTTCATAAAATTCACCGTCCAATCATCCGTTTTCCTGTGTGGCATGGTCAAAATCGCCGCCTGCTTTTGTCTGTGCCGCGTAGATTTCCCGATAAATGGTGTTGCACTTCAGCAAATTGTCATGGGTGTCAAAGCCGCTGACTTCGCCATCGTCCAGTACCAAAATTCGGTCCGCATCCCGCACACTGGAAATACGTTGTGCAATGATGATCTTGGTCGTTCCCGGTATCACCCTTTGCAGAGCATCCCGAATCTTGGCATCTGTGGCTGTATCCACCGCGCTGGTGGAGTCATCCAGAATCAGTACCTTGGGGTCTTTGAGCAATGCTCTGGCAATGCACAGCCGCTGCTTTTGTCCACCAGAGAAATTTGCCCCGCCTCGTTCGACCCAAGTTCCGTAGCTCTCCGGAAGGTGGTCAATAAACTCATCTGCGCAGGCCAGACGGCAGGCATCCTTATATTCATCCAGACTGCCCATGGCCCTTCCCCATTGCAGATTTTCCAGGATCGTTCCAGAAAACAGGATATTTTTTTGTAAAACCACTGCCACCTGATTGCGAAGCGTCTCCAAATCGTAACTTCGAACATCCTTGCCGCCCACCTTGACGGAACCGGAATCCACATCGTATAGACGGCTGATGAGGTTGACCAGGCTGGATTTCCCGCAGCCGGTGCCGCCAATCACTCCGATGGTTTCTCCGGATCTGATATGTAGGTTGATGTTATACAGCGTTTGCTCACCGCTGCCTTGGCGATAGGAAAAGCTCACATGGTCGAAATCAATGCTGCCATCTTCCACTTGGCAAGACAAATCTGCGGTTGGATTCGTGATGTCGGCCTTTTCTACCAAGATTTCTGCAATTCGTTTTCCGCTGGCCATGCTCATGGTCATCATGACAAAGATCATGGACAACATCATAAGAGAGGAGAATGCGGTCATTACATAGGAAAACAGCGAGGTAAGATTCCCGGTGGTCATACTCCCGGCCACAATGAAATGCGCTCCAAACCAAGAAATCACGATCATACACCCGTAGACAACAAACATCATGACCGGCATATTCAATGCCTGGAGCTTCTCGGCATTCACAAAAAGCTGATATAGTTTCGTTGCCGCCTGGCTGAATTTGTCGTTCTCATAGTCCTCCCGAACAAAGGCTTTCACCACACGGATGGCCGAGACGTTTTCTTGCACACTGGCATTCAGATCGTCATATTGTTGGAATACTTTGTTAAAGATTTTCATGGCCTTACCTACGATGAGCGCCAGTGCAGCGCCAAGGAACACGATAGCTGCCAGAAAAATCATGCTCAGTCTGGCGTTGATAAGCAGACACATCACCATACTGCAAATCAGCATCAGCGGCGCTCTCAGCGCAATGCGCAGGCACATCTGGAAAGCCATCTGCATATTTGTGACATCTGTAGTCATCCGAGTGACAAGACCTGCGGTGCTGAATTTGTCAATGTTGGAAAATGAAAAAGTCTGAATATTTTCAAACATACTTTGCCGTAGATTACAAGCAAAGCCAGCGGAGGCGGATGCCGCGAACCTTCCGGCCAGGATGCCGAACACCAGCCCCACAAAGGCCAGTATGAGCATGATGGAACCGTAGAGATAGACGTCCTTCATATTGCCCGCTTCAATTCCCTTGTCGATCAGGTCCGCAATCACAAAGGGAATCAAAAGTTCTGATACTACTTCCAGCACGGTAAAAATCGGTGTAATAATGGTGTCACGCTTATACTCCCCGATTTGTTTCAAAAGCGCTCTAATCAAAAGTCATTCCTCCTCTGCCCTTGATCTCATATGCCGCTTGCGTTGATAAAACGGCGCAGATTGTAAAGGTCCTCCATATCCGGATGGTTCATTGATTGTTGAAATCCTTCCATCATAGCTTTTGCGAGTTTATCCTCCGGGTCCTTGTCCAAGACTTTCTGCGGTATATCCATAAAATTGGCTGGAATCTGGCCTGGACAGATAAACAGGCCACGATAATCACATTC
>CAMWSZ010000167.1 GCA_947177005.1 uncultured Clostridia bacterium
ACAAAACTTTTTTCACCATATTTTTAACAATCCTATTTCCTAAATACTTTTTTTTTATAAAACCCCGTGGGGGGCGTGCTCACAGCCGAACGCACCCCGGTTAGCTGACTGGGTTGTGATTACTTCATGAAATCGGAGACGTTGTCGGGCGTGACCTTGACGTAGTCAACGTACACGCTCTGCTCGCCGGCACCGTAGGTGCTGCCGTTCAGCAGGGCTTCCATGCACTTGACCGCCTGAGCCGCCTGACCGTTGGCATCGTTCAGAACGGTACCGGTCATGTTACCGGCCTGGACCTCGTTGAGAGCGGCGTCCAGAGCGTCAACGCCCACCAGATAGATGTCCTCGTTAACCTTACGGCCCGCGGACTGAATGGCCTGGAGCGCGCCCACGGCCATATCGTCGTTGTTGCAGAAGACGACTTCAATTTTCTCGCCGAACTGAGCCAAGTCGTTGGCGCAGATAGTCTGGCCCTTCTCACGGTCCCAATCGCCGCGGGTGAGGTTCAGCTCTTCGACTTCCACACCGGCGTCGGTCAGAGCCTTGACGGAGTACTCGGTACGCAGCTTGGCGTCAATGTTCTCGGGGTCGCCCTGAATCATGATATAGGAGACTTTGCCGTCGCCGTTGATATCGCCCTTGTTGGCGGTATCCAGAATCAGCTCGCCCTGGAAGGTGCCGGACTGAGCGGCGTCACAGCCGACGTACACCAGTTTTTCATAGGCGGCCATATCCTCGGCGGTGGGCTCGCGGTTGATAAGGACGGTCGGGATGTCAGCGGTCTTCACGGTGTCGATGATGGTAGCGGCCGCGGAGGTCATGACCGGGTTGATAATCAGCGCGTCCACGCCCTGGGTGATGAAGGTGTTGATCTGCTCATTCTGCTTGGCCTGGTCGTTGTTGCCGTCCACGACGGTGACCTGATAGCCTTTGCCCTCCAGAATTTCCTGGAGCGCGTTGCGGTAGGTGGTCATGAAAGCGTCGTCAAACTTGTAGATGCACACGCCGATAGTACCAGCAGAGCCTGCCGCGGGAGTGTTATCGCCGCCGGTTTCCGGTGCGGGCGCGGGATCGGGGGTGTTGACTTCCTGCTGCTGGCCGCCGTCATTGCTGCCGCCGCCGGAATTCTTGTCGTTTCCGCCGCCGCAGCCCGCCAACAGGCCCAGCACCATGATGCTTGCAAGAAACAGTGCTAATAACTTCTTTTTCATTCTTTGTTCCTCCTGATTAAAATTTGTGTAAGAGACAGCCGGGAGGATTTTCCTCTCAGCTTCGTCATTATACAATACTCCGGCGAAAAATGCAAGAGGTATTTTCGGTATTTTCAATAAAAACTTGGCATTACTTCAGCACTGCGGCTGCGGAACGTTTTTTCTCATAGGCCAGCAGCGCGGCGGCGTCCAACTGCCGGGTTTCTCCAGAACCGTCAGATGTCCAGTCCGCGGTGAGTTTACGCTCATTGCAGATCAAATCCATTGTGCCCTCGCCGTACCCGGCGGGCACGTAGTCCAACGGCACCGCAGAAATCGGACAGGGTTCGGCCTTCACCGGTTCCTGCGGCGCTTCGGACTTACAGGCAGTCAGAACGGTACAGAGAAGAAGTAAAAGAAAAAGGGTGTGTTTTTTCATTGAACTGTATATCCTCCTAAAAAATCTTGTATGTATCTTAACATACAGAAATGTGAAACACAATCCCCTCTATACAAAAGAAGCTGGTTTGGGAGTGTTAGAAGTCTTTCTTGACGCGCCTGTCATCTTGGTATAAAATACGGGTAGATTATGACAAAAAGGAGACCCGTATCTGTGAACCGTCCAACCGGCCCCCGCCGCCGCTATGATTCTCTGGACGCTTGGCGCAGTCTGGCAGTAGTGCTGATGCTGGCGTATCATTTCCTGTTTGACCTCTATATTTTCGGTGTGATCACCCGCGAACAGCTTTTCTGTACACCGCTGAATATCATGCAGAAATTTATCTGCTGTAGTTTTATTCTGCTGGCGGGCGTCTCAGCACGTTTCACCCGCAGCAATCTCCGCCACGGCCTGACGGTCCTTGCAGCGGGGGTCGTGGTGGAAATCGGGGCAGCGGTTGGGGGACAGACCATTCGCTTTGGGGTACTGATGTTCCTGGGAACCGCGATGCTGCTGTATCATGTCACCGGCAGATCTATTGAGCGTCTCCCGGCGCTTCCCTTGACGGCAGTTCTGGCCCTGCTGTTCTGGGGCACGTCCGTGTGGACAAACCGTGTCCGGGTAACAGTACCATGCTTATATCCTTTAGGTCTAATGACGACAAATTTCTACAGCGCGGACTATTTTCCGATCATGCCGTGGTTGTTTCTCTTTTTAGCGGGAACAGTTTTAGGCGGCGTTTGCCGGAGATATCCGGCGCATCCGCTTTTGACGGTGCGGCTCCCGAAAGCCCTGACCTGGCTGGGCCGTCACAGCCTGCTGATCTATATTCTGCATCAGCCGGTCTTATTTGGAATCACATATCTGATATGGGGGTAAAGCTATGTTTAACTGCACACTATGTTACATCGAAAACGAACAAAACGAGTATTTAATGCTGCACCGCGTCAAAAAGAAAAACGATATCAATCATGACAAATGGATTGGTGTCGGGGGCAAATTTGAGGACCGGGAAAGCCCGGAGGACTGTCTGCTACGGGAGGTGTACGAGGAGACGGGCCTGACTTTGACCGATTACCGGTTCCGTGCTGTTGTTACCTTCATCTGTTTGGGGCAGGAAACGGAGTATATGCATCTCTATACGGCAACCGGTTACACCGGCGATTTGATTGAATGCAGCGAGGGAAATTTGGAGTGGATTCCCAAATCAGAGGTACAGAATTTGCCGGTTTGGGAGGGTGACAAATTGTTCTTCCGCCTGATCGAATCGCCCGACACCCCCTTTTTCTCCCTCAAAATGGTGTATGAAGGGGATACACTGGTGCAGGCGGTGCTGGACGGCAGGGAAGTGCCGCTGGCCGAAATCTGAAAAACAACCTGTTGAACGCCGGACGCATTCAACAGGTTGTTTTTTTATTCGCCATCTATTTCTGCGGACTGTATGGCAGTCTCTTTTTCAGCCGCTTTTGCGGCCAGGGCTTCCGGCAGACAGGCGGCCAGAAACATTGCGGCGGCCAGCAGCAGTCCCAAGCCAATGACTAAATACCGCTTTCTGACCAGAAAAATTTTCATAAAACCGACCCCCCTAAGCATTTATTTACAAAAATATATGCTGTAGGAAGTGCAGATATACCGCAGTTACCGGCCAATCCAAAACACGTCATAGGGATCTCCGCAATGATAGCCCAATTTTTCGGCCAGGGCAACGCTGCGCAGGTCATGGGCGTCCCAGCTGGGATACAGCCCTCTGTCCAGGCATTCCAGAATCAGCCGGGCGCCGCAGGCAGCAGCAAGTCCCCTCCGCCGGTGATCTTCCCGGGTGTCAATCTCGATTTCAATGCCGCCGTTATAGATACAGTAAGTACCGGCTCCGGCGACAGGGATACCGTTCCGGAGAGCGGCAAACCCCAGCCCGCGTTGAACAAAATCCGCCGGACTTTCAAAGGCCGCGCAGAAGTCCTTTGACCACTTCTCCGCCAGCAGTACTGGAACCAGCTCTTCGGTCATGGCGCACAGCTCGTATCCTGCCGGCAGTGCGTCCACAAATGCCTGAAGCTTTGCACGGTCGAAAATATCGGGTTCCTTTAATATTGCGTACCGTTTTTCCCGAATTGCCCGGTTTCCATAAAATTCCTCGATCAGAACGGACCATCCCCCGGTGCGGGGCACAAGCAGCGGGCCTTTCACCTGCTGAAGCAGGGAATTGTCAGGCGTTCCGGAAAAAAAGCAGAAATCCCCGCTGCATATGACGGCAGAGGTAAAATCATGATTGTAAATCGCCTGCCCCATGATCCCTTGAAGACAGGACCAGATCATCGTTTCCTCCCAGCCTGTAAACAGCGGTGCGATTTTATCAAGACAGTTCATGCAGAATCTCCATAAATGCTTCCCTTGAGAATAAAAGATTGACGGCCTCCAGCAGAGCGTTTGTTGTCATCCGTTCCGGCAGCGCCAGTTTCTTCAAAAGTGCGTCCCGCCGGACTCTGCTGTCTGTTCCGCCGGTTAGGCCCCATTGGAAAAAATCTGTTTTGGTAATTGAAAAATGTTCCGCGGAGGATTCTTCATCCAGAAAAGTGGCACCGGCGCGTTTCAGCGCGTCCAGCAGTATGCCGGGCCTCATGCCCTCCACACCCAACTTTCCCTCTTTACCGGGGGCATTTTTCCGCCGTTCTTTTCCGTAAATATCCGGTATATAGGCATGTTTTATCTGCGTTTTCGGAACCGCTCCCTTTAGAAAATTGCGGATAACAAAACCGGCTCCATCGCTGTCAGTCAAAACGATCAGCCCCCGTTCAGCAGCCAGCCGCCGCAGCAATGCCAGCTTTTCACGGTTGTTGAACACGCCAAACCCATTTGTTTCTATGACCGTAGCGTCCACCACCTGCCGCAGGGTGTTTTTATCATACTTTCCCTCTACCACAATAACTTCACGTATACTTTTCATGCCTTTACACCCTGCGCCAATTCCATGAGCAGCAGCTTCAGCTCCTCCGCGCCGTTGACACCGTTCACGCTTTTCATACGCAGATCCACTTCATAGCACCGCCGCACGGCATTTGCACACCACGTCTGACTCACTTTCCGGGCGTTGTCCAGCAACTGCCGCGCTACAAATTCATACCGAATGTTCCACTGCTCCATTAGCCAGAACTTGTCCTTGCCGGTATCCAAAGCGACCCTCGCCGTATACAAACGGCGCAGTTCCTTCCCCAGCAGGGCCAGCAGCATAACCGGTTCCTCCTGCATCTTCAGCAGTGAACCCAATACCCCGGCGGCCTGATTGTAGTTCCCCTGAACGGCCGCCCTTGTCAGATCGAACACCTGCGCCTCCAGTACCGGCGCGGCGACCGCGTCGATATCGGCCTTTGTGATGCGCTCCTGCTTGGCAAAAGCACTGATTTTTTCGATTTCGGGAATCAGACTGTTCATTAAACTGCCGCAGGTGAACAGAAGGTGCTCCACGGTGGGCCCGTCAATCGTGTGCCCCGCGGCCCGAAAACGGCGGGCGGCCCATTTGCGCAGTTCGTCCTGACTCTGTTCCGCAAATTTCACGGCCTGCGCATGTTTTTCCAGTGCGCCGTACAGCTTCTTGTATTTTTTGTTGGGGGAATATTCCGTCTGGCCGTACACAAGAACCAGACAGCAATAGGCCGGAAAATCCTCCAAAAGCGCTATAAAGGCGGTTCTCTGCTCCTCGCTCAGCTTGAACAGATCCCAGTCCACAACCTGCACCATTGTCCGTTCCGACATCATCGGCATCGCTTCCACTGTCTCCGTCAATGCCTGAACGGTAAGTCCCTTGCCCTCCAGCTTGTGAAAATTGAACGCTTCGGACCCGGCCGTCAGAGATTTTTTGATCTCGGCCACATAATATTCCCGCAGATAGCTTTCCTCTCCGTAGAAAATATAGACCGTTCCCAGTGTGCCGGCCTTCAGATCCGCCTGCATTTTTTGATACGCGGCAGTTTCCGGCTTTTTTTTAGCGGCCATGTGCTCCCTCCAATCTTAGGATTGATGTACGCGAATGAGTATATTGCCGTTCAGGTCTGTACGGAAAAGCGTCATCCCGGCAGCTTCCATACGGTTTACTGTCTCCGCCGCCGGATGCCCATATGGATTGTTGGCCCCCGCGCTGATGACTCCCACCTCCGGCGTTACGGCCTCCAGCAGCGCCGCGGAATTCGAGTACCTGCTCCCGTGATGCCCGGCTATCAGCACTTCGATATCAGGAAACAGGTATGTGTCCAGCAGCTCCCGCTCGGTTGAGGACGCCATGTCACCCGTAATCAAAAGGTCAAAATCCCCTGCCGTACAGAGAAATGTCAGTCCCTCTTCATTTTCTCCGCCCTCCGATACCGGCGGATAGACGGTCAGCACCGCCTCGCCCATGCCGATAGTTTCCCGCGCAATCTCTACATATCTGACAGGAATATCGTACAGCTCTGCCAGTTCCAGCGTCTCCCGGTCCCCGCCGCCGGTCAGACGCGGCACCAGCAGTTCACCGGCTTCAACGCGGGAAAACAGGTCCTCCAAACCGTTTGCGTGGTCCTCGTGAAAATGGGTCAGCGCCACATAGTCCAGCGAACCCCACCCGTAGGTCTCCATTGCCGCCGCCACGGCTTTCCCGGCACTCTGCCCGCCGTTCAGACTGCCGCAGTCCACCAGTACCGTACAATCCCCGGAATGAAGCAGCGTCGCCGCACCCTGCCCAACGTTGACCGCTACGGCAGTCAGCTCATTGCCCCCAACGGTCATCACCGGCAGCATCCGGGCGGCGGTCAGACACACCCCAGCCGCTGCCCCGGCTACAATATATTTTCTGCGCCGGGCTTTCGATAATGCACAGATCAGCAGCATCGCATAGACCAGCAGCAGCCACAGCACCGCAGCCGGACCCGTAAAACGAACGCTGTGTCCCGGCAGCTTCGCCAGTAAGCCCGCAATCCATAAAACATACCGCGACATCCACTCCGGAATAACTGCCAGCGGTACAAAAACAGTCCAGACCGAACACAAACCGGTTATCACCAGCGCGGCGGAAAACAGTATCGGAGCCATCCACAACACCAGCAGATTGGA
>CAMWSZ010000168.1 GCA_947177005.1 uncultured Clostridia bacterium
GAGCTGCCCGAGCTTCTGGGCATGTGCGACCGCATCTACGTGATGAACGAGGGCCATTTGCTGGCGGAAGTGGATGCAAAGGATGCTACCCAGGAGAGCATTATGGGTTACATCATCCGGGATGCCAATAAGGTGCAATAGGAGGAACGACAATGAAAGAAACAAAAAGCCAATTTAATCTGGTAAGTTTTTTGACCAAATACGCTATGGTAATCGCCTTGGTGCTGGTCTTTATCCTGTTCTCGATCCTGACGGACGGCACGCTGCTGCGCCCGCAGAATATGTCCAACCTGATGCTGCAAAACGGCTACGTACTGGTCATGGCCTGTGGTATGCTGCTGTGCATCCTCACCGGCGGCAACATCGACCTTGCTGTAGGTTCTGTTGTCTGTCTGGTGGGCGGTCTGGCCGCGGTGCTGATCTCCAATATGGGGATGCCGTCTATTCTGGTAATTATCCTCTGTCTGGCAGTCGGCCTGCTGGTAGGTATCTGGCAGGGCTACTGGATCGGTTATGTCCGTATCCCGCCGTTTATTACGACTTTGGGCGGTATGTTCATTTTCCGCGGCATTGCCCGCCTGGTCCTGAACAGTAAGACTGTACCAATCCAGGACAGCACTTTCCTGAATATCTTTACGGCTTACATCAATATTCCGGGTCTGGACAGCGGCGGCACAAAGCTCTCCCCCATCATTGTTGGCGTCGCAGCAGCGGCGTACATCATCTTCAGCACAGTGAAGAACCGCCAGGACCGTGCAAAAAAAGGATACCGTCAGAACAGTGCTTCCAGCGATTTTATCAAGGCTGGCATTATTGCCGTGCTGATTCTCTGCTACTGCTATATGCTCAGTCAGTACCGCGGTATTTCCGTTATGCTGGTGTGGGTGGTGGCCATCTGCCTGATCTATAACTTTATTACCGCCAAGACTTCCTTTGGCCGTTATTTCTATGCCGTGGGCGGCAATGAGAAGGCCACAAAGCTCTCTGGTATCAATACGGATAAAATCTATTTTATCGCCTATGCCAACATGGGATTGCTGGCGGGTCTGTGCGGCCTGCTGTGCGCGGCCCGTGTGGGTTCGGTGAACGGCTCCACCGGCACATCCTTTGAGATGGATGCGATCGGCTCCTGCTTCATCGGCGGCGCGTCCGCATACGGCGGCAGCGGCTCGATCGGCGGCGTGGTCATTGGCGCGCTGCTGCTGGGCGTTATCAATATGGGCATGTCCATTATGGGCCTGGGCGATGCATGGCAGTATGTCATCAAAGGCGGCGTGCTGCTGCTGGCAGTTATCTTCGATGTGGTTTCCAGCCGCAAGTCCGGCAGCAGGTAATTTGTCCGGTCATCCGGTGGAGGGCCGTATGTCCGCCGCGGGGTGAAGCTTGAAAAAATTTGGGGATGATGTTATACTTTTTATGATTCAATATTTTGATGGAGAATGAAATTATGCTGTACATAGGAGTCGATTTAGGCACCTCCGCCGTCAAGCTGCTGCTGATGGACGGGGATGGAACAATCAAAAATACCGTATCCAGGGACTATCCGCTGGAGTTCCCCCAGCCCGGCTGGAGCCAGCAAAATCCGGAGGATTGGAAGAATGCCGTACTGGAG
Organism: uncultured Clostridia bacterium; assembly: GCA_947177005.1. Lineage (GTDB taxonomy): Bacteria > Bacillota > Clostridia > Oscillospirales > Oscillospiraceae > Pelethomonas. The sequence goes on from CAMWSZ010000168.1 coordinate 1,613, forward strand.
GGGATTCCCCAGCTGCTGGAGGGCTTCGATGCCGGTCAGGTGGCGGGAATCGGGGCCGGAGGCCAGATGCACGGCCTGGTGGTGCTGGACAGCAGCGGCAGTGTCATCCGTCCCGCCATTCTCTGGAATGACGGACGCACTGCCAAAGAAGTGGCGTACCTCAATGAGACAGTAGGCCGGGAGAAACTGTCACAGTATACTGCCAACATTGCCTTTGCCGGTTTCACCGCGCCGAAGCTGCTGTGGATGCGGGAAAACGAACCGGAGCTTTTTGGGAAGATTGCCAAAATCATGCTGCCCAAAGATTACATCAATTACATCCTTACCGGCGTTCACTGCACCGACTTCTCCGACGCCAGCGGAATGCTGCTGCTGGATGTAAAGCATCGCTGCTGGTCCAAAGAGATGCTGGAGCTGTGCGGCGTAACGGAGGAGCAAATGCCGCAGCTCTTCGAGAGCTATGAGCCGGTTGGAACCCTGAAGCCGGATATTGCCAGACAGCTGGGATTGTCTGAGAGCGTAAAGGTCTGCGCCGGGGCGGGGGACAACGCCGCCGCTGCGGTGGGCACCGGCACCGTGGGGGATGGAGCCTGCAATATCTCTCTGGGTACCTCAGGCACAATCTTCATCTCAAGCAAAAATTTCGGCGTAGACCCCAACAACGCCCTTCACGCTTTCGCCCACGCGGACGGGAATTATCATCTGATGGGCTGTATGCTCTCCGCTGCCAGCTGCAACAGCTGGTGGCAGGATAAGGTCATCGGTACAAAGGACTACAAGGGAGAAGAAGCAAAAATCCTTCCGGAAAAGCTGGGGCGCACTCATGTATATTTCCTGCCATATCTGATGGGCGAACGTTCCCCCATCAACGACACCAACGCCCGCGGCACGTTCATCGGGCTGACAATGGACACCAGCCGTGCGGATATGTTGCAGGCTGTACTGGAAGGCGTAGCCTTTGCCATCCGGGATTCCCTGGAAGTCGCACGAAGCTTGGGAATTGACATCAAGCGCAGCAATATCTGTGGTGGGGGGGCGAAAAGCGCTCTTTGGAAGACCATTATGGCCAATGTTCTGAACATTCAGCTGGATATTCCTGCATCAGAGCAGGGGCCGGGCATGGGCGGCGCAATGCTGGCGATGGTAGCCTGCGGGTTATATCCCACGGTGGAGGCGGCTTGTGAGAAGCTGGTCCGCACTTCGGAGACAGTCATGCCCGATCCAGAACTTTCCGCTTTATATGAGACACGCTATCAGCAGTTCCGGCAGCTTTATCCTGCGTTGAAGGATCTGTTTGCCGCCATGTGTGCGGAGGGATAATGGAGAAAAAACAGTACGATGTAGAACAAAAGAACAGAGCGGATAACCGAATGCTTCTCCGCGTCCTCGTATGCGCCTATCTGCTGTATCTGGCCTGCCAGCTCGTATCTCAGGCCGGAAGCGATCCCGCGCTCCCTGCGGCGGTATGTTGGCTGACAGGTGGCCTGTTCGCGGCAGCGGCCGTCGCATTTGGCCTCTATTCCTGGAGACAGTATCGGATCAGCCTGAAAGATGCAGAGCTTTCCTCTGAGGAGGAAGGACAGGAAGGAAGATGATATGAAAATCTATTCGATTTATGATTCTGCGTTTGCCGCCTATGGCAAGGTGTTGGGGGGATATGAGACAAAAGACCTGCTGGATACCCTGACAGCGGTGACACCGCTCCCGGAGAGTGTGGATTACGTCCCATCTCAGCCCGAACTGGAGGCCCTGCCTATTGCAAAGCTGATCGCGTCTAACGCCTACGGCGGGATGCCGGTCCAGCTGGGCTGGTGCAACGGCCATAATACAAAGCTGAACTGCCTGGAGTATCACCGGGACAGCGAACTGAATTGCGGCACGGAGGATTTTATTCTCCTGGTTGCACGCGAAGACGATATTGTGGGCGGACGCCTGGATACCGGCAAAGTAAAAGCCTTTCGCGTCCCAGCCGGTGTGATGGTGGAGGTGTATGCCACCACGCTGCACTATGCTCCCTGCCATACCAACCCTGCAAAAGGTTTTCGTGTGCTGGTGGCCCTGCCTTACGGAACCAACGGACCAAGGCCGGAAATCACCGCGCTTAACGACGAGGATAAGACACTGTGGGCCTGCAACAAGTGGCTGCTGGCGCATCCTGAGAGCAGCGAAGCTGCCCAAGGCGCTTTCACTGGATTGGACGGTATGAATATTGATATCCAAAATGATCTGTAATTTAAAGGAGGAAACACGACTATGCTTACAAACATCCCTGAAGTAAAACTGGGTCTGGTTGCTGTGTCGCGCGACTGCTTCATCATCACACTTTCCGAGCGCCGCCGCGCTGCCATCGCTGCCGCCTGCAAGGAGCAGGGGACGGAAATTTATGAGTGCCAGACCACCGTTGAGAACGAAAAGGATATGCTCAAAGCCGTCGAGGAAGTCAAGGCCGCTGGCTGCAACGCCGTGGTTGTGTTCTTGGGCAACTTCGGCCCGGAAACCCCGGAAACCCTCATTGCGAAGAATTTTGACGGTCCTTGTATGTACGTGGCCGCTGCCGAAGGAGACGGCGATCTGATCAACGGCCGCGGCGATGCTTACTGCGGTATGCTCAACTGCTCTTATAACTTGGGTATGCGTCACCTGAAAGCGTTTATCCCTGAGTATCCCGTAGGTACGGCGGAGGAAGCAGCAAAGATGATCGGCGAGTTCGTTCCCATCGCACGGGCGCTCATCGGCCTGAGCCAGCTGAAAATCATCACCTTTGGTCCCCGGCCCCAGGACTTCTTCGCCTGCAATGCCCCGATTAAGGGCCTCTATGAACTGGGTGTGGAGATTGAGGAGAACTCCGAGCTGGATTTACTGGTAGCCTATAAGGCCCATGCCAATGATCCCCGCATTCCCTCTGTCTGCGAAGACATGGCGAAAGAGATGGGAGAGGGCTGCTATTATGCTGACATGAATGAGCGGATGGCCCAGCTGGAGCTGACGCTGCTGGATTGGGCCGAGGCCCATAAGGGCAGCCGCCAGTACGTAGCCTTTGCCGACAAGTGCTGGCCTGCGTTCCCGGAGGCGTTCGGCTTTGAGCCGTGCTATGTTAACTCCCGCCTGGTCAGCCGGGGCATTCCCGTTTCCTGCGAAGTGGATATTTACGGCGCACTCAGCGAGTATATCGGTATGTGTGTCTCCGGCGACACGGTGACACTGCTGGATATCAACAACTCCGTCCCCGCTTCCCTCTATGAGGAGGACATCAAAGGCAAGTTTGACTACCAGCTGACCGATACCTTTATGGGCTTCCACTGCGGCAACACGCCCAGCTGCAAGCTGTGCGCCGACCGTGCGGTGAAGTACCAGCTCATCCAGCACCGCCTGCTGGAGCCGAAAGACTCGGAGCCTGATTTTACACGCGGTACTCTGGAGGGCGATATCGCCGCCAGCGACATCACCTTCTACCGCCTTCAGTGCGACAGTGACGGCAAACTGCGCTCCTATATCGCACAGGGAGAGGTGCTTCCGGTAAAGACCCGCTCCTTCGGCGGCATTGGCGTGTTCGCTATTCCAGAGATGGGCCGGTTTTACCGCCATGTGCTGATTGAGAAGCGGTATCCCCACCATGGCGCGGTTGCTTTCGGACATTACGGCAAGGCGCTCTTTGAGGTATTCAAGCTCCTGGGCGTTGAGGACATTGCCTACAACCAACCCAGGAATCTGCCCTACCCCACAGAGAATCCCTGGGCTTGAACGTGATGCTGAAAGAGGTTGTTCGTCTCTACGAAGCATATCTGGATGAATTCCACCGGCTGGAACAAAACCGCAAACCGATGGAAGGAGTGTTTGGGATGGGGACTGGTCCCAAAGATTATCCCTGCCACGAAAAATTTGCTCAGGACTTGGATCAGCTGCTGGAAAGTCTGACAGCCCAAGCTATCACCCCGGAACAGGCGGGGAACTTGCTGAGATATATCTACTGCACTGCACCGGTTCTTTGGGAATCAGAGACTTCGGTCTATTGGATGCTGCTGGCGGTACATGGCTCAACAATGGGACTGATTAAGCATTTGGATGCCTCGACCGCTAAGGCATTGTACGAGGAGTACCGACACCTCTACCCCCGTTATATACGTCTTCCAATCCAAAAGAAGATATTTACTGCTTTGCAGAGACGATGCATGGCAGTATAACAAAAAGCAAGAGAGCATCGTGTATAGATGCTCTCTTGCTTTTTGTTTAGGCCTATAAATGGAAATTTCAAAATCCCCCTTGACAAAACGCTTTTCCGGAAACTGCGGCACAGGAGTTTGAGATCAGCCACCAGCTTTATCACCAGATTACTGGTCGGAGTCTGCCAAAAAAGCATGACATCATTATGTACCGGATTATCCAGTCTTTTAAGCCGGATGAGGTCAGCCCGGAGGAAGCCAACCGGATTGGGTATGAGCTGGCTATGAAGTTTACTGGGGGCCAGCATCAATTTGTTGTCTGTACCCATGTGGATAAATCCAATATCCACACGCATATTGAATTTAACAGCGTGAATCTGAACTGTGACGGCAAATTTCAGAATGTGAAAAACTCCGCCTTTCTCCTGCGCCAGCTCAACGATGATCTGTGCAGGACGCATGGCCTTTCTGTGATTGAGAATCCAAAACCGAGCGCAAAACAGCAGAAAGAAACTGCGGCAATTAAGTACGGCACCAGCTATAAGGAACAGCTGCGGCAGACCATTGACCGGGTATTGCCAGAGTGCCGGGACTATGATGATTTTCTGGCAAAGATGCGGGCCGAAGGGTATGAGATCAAGGAGGGGAAAAATCTCTCTTTCCGCGCTCCCGGACAGGAGCGGTTCACACGCTCCAACCGTTTGGGAGCCGACTATACCAGGGAAGCTCTGCGGGGACGCTACGCCGTCCGGCACGGGCGGTCTGCGGCAGCAAAAACACCCTCTCCGCTCACTGGCCGCAAGGTCAATATGATGATTGACATTCAGGCGAAACTTGCTGCCGGGAAGGGCGCTGGATACGAACGGTGGGCGAAAACATTCAACCTGAAAGAAGCAGCCAAAACGCTGAATTTCCTGGTTGACAACA
>CAMWSZ010000169.1 GCA_947177005.1 uncultured Clostridia bacterium
CCAAGGCCGCCGCGCTGCAGCCCGGCGAGATCATGCTGCTTCAGAACACCCGCTACAATAAAGGTGAGACCAAGAACGACCCCGAGTTCGCCAAAAAGCTGGCTGATCTGGCCGATATCTATGTGTCCGACGCCTTCGGCGCCGTCCACCGCGCCCACGCCTCCACCGCCGGCGTCGCCGCTCACCTGCCCGCCGTGTCCGGCTTCCTCATTGAAAAAGAGCTGGATATCATGGGCAAAGCTCTGGCTGATCCCAAGCGTCCGTTAGTCGCAATTCTGGGCGGCAGCAAGGTCTCCTCCAAAATCGGCGTCATCAACCACCTCCTCGACATCGCCGACGTCATCATCATCGGCGGCGGCATGGCCTACACCTTCGCCAAAGCCCAGGGCGGCAGCGTCGGCACCAGCCTGCTGGAGAGCGATTGGCTGGATTACTGCAACGACATGATTAAAAAGGCCCAGGAGAAGGGCGTGAAGCTGCTCCTGCCCGAGGATACCCTGTGCGCAAAAGAGTTCTCCGCCGACGCCGAACCCGAACTCCACGACACCATGTCGATCCCCGACGGCATGATGGGTATGGACATCGGTCCCAAGACCGTCGAGGCGTATTCCGCAGCCGTCAAGGACGCCGGAACCGTTATCTGGAACGGTCCTATGGGCGTGTTTGAGTTCCCGAAATTCGCCGAGGGCACCCGCGCCATTGCAACCGCTCTTGCGGCTACCGATGCCATTACCATTATCGGCGGCGGCGACAGTGCCGCGGCTGTGGCACAAATGGGCTTCGCCGACAAGATGACCCATATCTCTACCGGCGGCGGCGCGTCCCTGGAGTTCCTGGAGGGCAAGGAGCTGCCGGGCGTCGCGTGCCTGCTCGACAAGTAAAAAACCAAGGGGGGAATCCCTTCCCCCCTTACTTACAAAGTAAACTATATAAACAGGAGAGAATACCGCTATGAACCGTAGATATCGCAAGACAATTATTGCCGGAAACTGGAAAATGAACAAGACCGCCTCCGAGACGAAAAAATTCGCCGAGGAGCTGAAGCTCATCATTCCCCGTGCCAAATGGTGCGAGGTGGTGGTGTGCGTCCCGTTCGTGAACATCCCCGCCGCCCTGAAGGCGTTCAAGGATATGCGCGTGGCCATCGGCGCGGAGAACCTGTATTTCGAGCCCAGCGGCGCGTATACCGGCGAAGTGTCTGCTGACATGCTGAAGGATCTGGGCGTCAAATACGTCATCATCGGCCACAGCGAGCGCCGCCAGTACTTCGGCGAGACCGATATCACCGTCAACAAGAAGGTCCACGCCGCTCTGGAGGCCGGCCTGCACCCCATTATCTGCGTGGGTGAGAGTCTGGAGCAGCGCGAAATGGGCGTGACCATGGAGCTGATCGCTTTGCAGGTGCGCTCCGCTCTGTCCAACGTGCCCGCCGAGAAGGTCCGCAAGTGCATCATCGCCTATGAGCCTATCTGGGCCATCGGCACCGGCCGCACCGCTACCGCGGAACAGGCCGCCGAGGTCTGCACCGCTATCCGCGCCTCCATCCGCAACCTGTACGGCGCGCGCGTTGCCCGCTCCGTGACCATTCAGTACGGCGGCTCCATGAACCCCAAAAACGCTGCCGAGCTGCTGGCACAGCCGGACGTGGACGGCGGCCTCATCGGCGGCGCCGCTCTCAAGCCCGATCAGTTCGTAGACATCATCAACGCCGCAAACCAGGAGTAAACCTGAATTTCCTATCCGGTACAGTACCCGCAGCGGCGGGTACTGTCCTTATCACGGAGAATATCCTGCTTTTTCCGGCAGAAAACGAGGTTTTATTATGAACAAAACACCTACCACTCTCATCATCATGGACGGTTTCGGCCTGCGGGACACCACCGAGGGCAACGCCGTTGTTCACGCAAAAACCCCCGTATTGGATAAGCTGTTTGCCACCTGCGCCCACACCACCCTCTCCGCTTCCGGTCTGGATGTGGGCCTGCCGGACGGCCAGATGGGCAACAGCGAGGTGGGCCACACCAATATCGGCGGCGGCCGCGTGGTGTTCCAGGACCTGCCCCGCATCTCCCTCTCCATTGAGGACGGCAGCTTCTTCGAGAACCCCGCTTACTGCAATGCCATGGACGCCTGCAAGAAAAACGACAGCAGCCTTCATCTCTACGGCCTCCTGTCCGACGGCGGCGTCCACTCCCACAACACGCATCTCTGGGCACTGCTGGAAATGGCCAAGCGCCGGGGTCTGGAGCATGTATATATCCACGCTTTTCTGGACGGCCGCGACGTGTCCCCCACCAGCGGCAAGGATTTCGTGGCGGAGACGGTGGCCAAGTGCAAAGAGATCGGCGTGGGCAAGGTCGCCACGGTCATGGGCCGCTACTACGCCATGGACCGCGACAAACGCTGGGAGCGCGTGGAGCAGGCGTATGACGCCATGGTCTATGGCCGGGGCATCCAGGAGCGGGACCCCGTGGAGGCAGTGGCAAAGTCCTACGCCAAGGGCGTGACGGATGAGTTTGTGGAGCCGGTTGTCTGCGACAGCGAGGGTACGATTTCGGACAACGACAGCATTATTTTCTTCAATTTCCGGCCCGACCGCGCCAGAGAGATCACCCGCGTGTTTGTAGACCCGGCCTTTGACGGCTTCAAACGGGAGTTCTTCCCCCTCACCTACGTCTGCACCACCGAGTACGACGCCACTATGCCCAATGTGCAGGTGGCGTATCCCCGGAATCTGGTGTCCAACGGCCTCGGCGAGTACCTGAGCAAAATGGGCATGACCCAGCTGCGCATCGCCGAGACGGAAAAATACGCCCATGTGACGTTCTTCTTCAACGGCGGTTCCGAGGCGGTGTTCCCCGGCGAGGACCGCGTGCTGGTGCCGTCCCCCAAAGTCGCCACCTATGACCTCCAGCCCGAGATGAGCGCGGTGGAGGTGACGGACAAGTGCGTGGAGCGGATCGAGTCCGGCGCGTATGACGTCGTTATCCTGAACTTCGCCAACTGCGACATGGTGGGCCACACCGGCGTGTATGAGGCCGCGGTGAAGGCCGTCGAGACGGTCGATACCTGCGTGGGCCGCGTGGTGGACGCCACCCGCGCTATGGGCGGCATCGCTATGGTCACCGCTGACCACGGCAACGCCGAGGAGATGTCCAAGGACAACGGCTCCCCCATGACGGCGCACACCACCAATCTGGTTCCGTTTATCCTGGTCGGCGCTGACGCAAAGCTGCATCCCGGCCGTCTGGCGGACATCGCCCCCACGATTCTGGATATCATGGGCCTGGAGTGCCCCCCCGAAATGGACGGCAAGAGCCTCATCGAACAGTAATTCGTTTTCATAGAACAGACAGCATCCCCTGCGCCTTTATCCAGGTGCGGGGGATGCTTTATTTTTCGTTTTCCGGCACATATTCCAGAATTTCTTCCACCCTGCAATCCAACATGCGGCAGAGATCGTTGAGCGTGGCGGTGGAAATATTGCGGTTGTGTTTCAGGGAATCCAGTGTCCCGCGGCTGAGACGGTGCTTTGTAATCAAGGTGTAAGTAGTGATATTTTTGGCCTGCATTGTGCGCCAAAGCGGATCATATCGAATCATAAAGCACCGCCTCCCCTTTGCTTTATTATAAATTTCTCTGTTCCCCTTGAATATTCCCGATATATCGGGTATAATCAAAGAAATAAGAGGAGGTAACTATATGAGCTATTTTGATGGTATTATTCCGGAAATATGTGCCGCTTGTTTTCATTGGCAAGCTGGAAAATGGGAAATAATCGATTCCGGTATGTGCGGCGAATGCGCCTATACATTAGAGATGTTTCCGGTTCTTGAAAAAAATGGTGGTATAAATAAAGAACGATATCAGCTTTTGGAGGTTATACAAGAGCCGGATTGGAGATTTTTACCGGCAAAAGAAAACAGATAAGGTTCTGTCTACTGTGTAGCCTCATTCACGCTTTGACCGGCCACTAAAGGATATTGCGTGTTAGCCATCTCTCCGCAGAGGGCTTTTTCTTTATCCCCACACTTGGCAAATCTCCCAAAGAAAATAGAAAAAACTACTTGTGTGACGGGAAAAAATGCTATATAATTTAATCGGCTAATCAATTCCGCGGGTCCCAGAGGTCCCGCGATAATGACTGAGGAGGAAATCCATCATGAAACGAATCGGTATGCTCACCAGCGGCGGCGACTGCCAGGCCCTTAACGCCGCTATGCGCGGCGTAGCAAAGTCGCTGTACAACGCGGACGAGGCGGTCGAAATCTACGGCTTCCAGGACGGCTATCAGGGCCTGATAAAAAGTGAATTCCGCCTTCTGGATTACTCGGATTTTACCGGGATTCTGACCAAAGGCGGCACGTTTCTGGGCAGCAGCCGCACTCCCTTCAAAACGATCCGCGAACCCGGCCCCGGCGGCATAGACAAAGTGGATGCCATGAAGCAGACCTACTACAAGCTCCAACTGCACTGCCTGGTCATTCTGGGCGGCAACGGCACCCATAAAACCGCCAACCTCCTGCGGGAGGAGGGGCTGAACATCATCACCCTGCCCAAGACGATTGACAACGACCTCTGGGGCACCGACATGACCTTCGGCTTCCAGAGCGCAATCGATGTGGCTACCAACGCCATTGACCAGATCCACACCACCGCCGCCTCCCACGGCCGCGTCTTCATCGTGGAGGTCATGGGCCACAAGGTGGGCTGGCTCCCCCTCTATGCGGGTATGGCCGGCGGCGCGGATATCATTCTGATCCCAGAAATCCCCTATGATGTCAAGAAAATCGCCAAGAAAATCAAACAGCGCAACGACCGCGGTGACCGCTTCACCATTCTGGCCGTAGCGGAGGGCGCCATTTCCAAGGAGGACGCCGCACTGTCCAAGAAGGAGTACAAAAAGCGCATGGAGAAGCTCCACGCGAAATATCCCTCCGTCTCTTATGAGATCGCCGCCCGGCTGGCCGAGGAGTGCGGCTGCGATGTGCGCGTGACCGTGCCGGGCCATACCCAGAGAGGCGGCGCGCCCTGCCCCTATGACCGCGTGTTTGCCAGCCGTCTGGGCGCGGAGGCCGGAGAGCTGATTTTGAAGGGCGAGTATGGCTTTATGGTCGGCTTCCAGAATCAGGAAATCGTGAAGGTGCCCTTGGGGGAGGTGGCCGGAAAGCTGAAGACGGTTCCGCCGGACGGCTCCATCATCAGAGAGGCCAAAATGCTGGGCATCAGCTTCGGCGACTGACAGCAGGCGGTCCGCGGGAACGCGGCCCCCTCCATCCGCATCCCCCGTACCGGCGCGGCCCTGCCGGTACGGGCGCGGTGCCGGAAATCCGGGATTTGCGGCGGACAGCGTATCACAATTCTAGAGAAAAGGACAGATCATTATGGGTAATTTTTTCAGCGACCCGGTGGAACAGGCGCTGGAGTACATCTATTATAATGAACGGGCTGGCCGCGGGCGAGAGGGCGTTGAGCTGCTGGGCAAAGCCGACCTGCAGGGCGACGGCGACGCCGACTGTATTCTGGCCAGATGTCTGTGCGGCTCCGAGTACGTGTGGAGCGGCCACGGGTTCCCCGTAAAAAAAAAGGAGGCCACAAAAATGCTGCGCCGCTCCGTGGAACGGGGCAGCCAAATCGGAGTGCTGGTGGCGCTGCACAACGGGGAGCTTTCGCTGGAACAGACGCCCATCAGCAGCTTGCAGGATGCGTTCGCCATTGTACTGGAAAAGGCGGAGGGCGGCGACGCCTTCTGTCAATATATGATAGGAAACGTCTACTTTGAGCGGGATTTCCTCCAAATCGAGGGAAAAAATGAGGATTCCTTTGATATCCCCGTGGAGTATAAGGACTATCTGCGGGAAAACATCTCGAAATGCGAGGAGTGGTTCCAGAGGGCCTTCGAGGGCGGGATGCATCTGGCCGCCAACAATCTCAACCGCTTCTATCTCCAGGGCGACGGGGACATCATCCTGCCCCAGCCCGAAAAAGCGCAGGAGCTGTGGAAAACCGGTGCGGAACGGGGCTACCCCTGTCATCAGTACATATACGCCCAGGAGCTGGCGAAGGCCGGACAGAAGGAGGAGGCTTTCGAGTGGTTCAAGCAGGCCGCCGAGGGCGGCGAGCCCTACGCATGGTATGAGGTGGGCCGGGTGTATCTGGAGGGCGACGGCGTGGAACAGGATGCGGCCTACGCCTGCCAGTGCTTTGAAAAGGAGCTGCCCTGGCGTCATGTGGCCAGCTATAACCTGCTGGGCAAGGCGTATTTCGAGGGCGACGGCGTGGAACAGGACTATGAAAAGGCGTTCCGGCTCCTCCAGTTCGCCTACGAGGAGAGCAACAAGGGGAACCGGAAAAATAACTGGGGCGTGTATTTCCTCGGCAAATGCTATTTCGAGGGCTGGGGCACGGAACAGGATTATGTGAAGGCCCGGCAGTTCCTGGAGCAAATGGACTGGGAATACGAGGACGCCTATTATATGCTGGGCGTGATCTATGCCAGAGGCCGGGGCGTGCAGGAGGATATCAAAAAGGGCGTCACGCTGCTGCAAAAGGCCGGGACTCATCTGGGAGCTCAGGAGGAGCTGCTCAGATACAGAAAAACCCTCTTTGGCAGGTGGGTGAGACGGTGATCCGGAAGTTTTATAGT
>CAMWSZ010000170.1 GCA_947177005.1 uncultured Clostridia bacterium
AAGTTTGCCCTGCGCTTTTTTAGCGGCAAAACGAGCCAGGAAACCGCTACCCCACAACGTCCCCGCACAATGGCCCCTTATGTCCTGCAAGCCCGCAAGGTGGACTGGTTGCTTGCCATCATGCGCACGATGAACCTTACCAGTCTACAGGCAGTAGAATCACACCTAAAGGCCCAGGCTTGCAGCCTCTTTCTCCGATTGCCACAATTGCCGGACTACTACCGGGACCACGCCGGGATACTGGCCGCAAAGGACCCGGAGAACTACCGACAGCAGCTGGCCCGCCTGGATAAAGCCCCACAAGCACTGCCCTGCCCCACATTAGAGCAGCTGCACCGGCGGGGCATCTACATCATACGCATTGACCCCCAAAAGCGGGAAATCTGGCTGGCGTCCTTCCCAGGTCGTGACATAAAAGCGGACCGGATTATGGACTGGACTATAGACGCCCACCAATGGGCCGTCTCGCTCCTGCCCTATTACCACTCGCGTCACTGTTACTACGTCCTAGACGAGAACCACAAAGCGGCTTTACTGGCTGCTCTGACGGCAACCGCTCCTGACACCAAAGCAACCCCCTATTGGGACTATCGGCTCCAGGGCGCAAAACTCTCTGGTGCCGTAAAGCTCGGCCCAGTCAACCGAGATTTTATAAAAAACTGGTGCGGCAATATTCACCGTACCAACATTTAGATCAGAAAGGAATGATTCAGTTATGTTGAATTTTGTCCCTTACCAATTTCACTTTGTATCCAAGGCCCACGAGGATTTTTTCCGTGAGGCCGTCCACGCAACCGGAACCGCCTACCAGCCCACCATTGCCGCCCTCTACCTCCTGTCTGCTTGCGAGGAAACCAGGGAGCACATTTGGGAGGTAGTGGACCCGGACGGCGAGATTAAGGACGATTGCTGGGACTGCTGGGAGGATGAGGACAGCCGCCGCTGCGTGGCTCTGGCGGCTAACCTCACCGGCTGCGGCTCCTACCCCGTCCTTTCCCCGGCCTACCTCTACGATACCCCCATTGCCCCGGTCCTATGGGCTGCGACAGAGTTTTGGCTCCGTAACCGGGACATCACCTAAGCTATTCTAGGGTATACCCCATTTTTGCAACAATAAGAGGGCGAAAAGCGGTAAATATAGACTTGCTTTTCGCCCTCTTTTACATTTTGCAGGTCAATTCAAGACCCTATTTTTACATTACAAAAGGAGATTGCTTTTATGTCTAAAATTGCCTACGTTCGGGTTAGCACCCAGGAACAGAACGAAGCCCGTCAGCGAGAAGCCCTTGCCACCCGTGAGATTGATAAATGGTTTGTGGAGAAGACCAGCGGCAAGAACACAGACCGCCCGGAGTATCAAAAGATGATGGACTGGATACGGGAGGGGGACACCATCTACATTCATGATCTTTCACGGCTTGCCCGCTCCACCCTGGACCTGCTGCATCTGTTGAATACCCTTGAGGACAAGGGCGTTGCCCTGGTTTCTGACAAGGAGAACATCGACACCAGCACCGCTACCGGGAAACTGATTATTACGGTAATTGCAGCTATTAACGAGTTTGAGCGGGCAAACCTGCTGGAACGCCAGCGAGAGGGCATTGCCATAGCAAAGCGTGAGGGTAAATACAAGGGAAGGCAACCCGTGACCATCCCCGACCTGCCCCGGCATTATGACCGCTACATACGCCGGGAAATCAGCAAGGCGGCATTAGCGCGGGAACTGGGCATATCCCGGCCTACGCTTGACCGGCTTTTTGCCGAATATAAAAGGCACCCAGCATCGTAATGACGGGTGCCTTACTCAATACTGTCCGGTTTCTCTTCCGGTGTGATTTTTACAACAGCTTCTACGGGGCATTGAAGGATATTACAAAGGTCCTGAATGGTGTTCAAGGTTACGCTTCTGTTTTTTCGCAGAGCATCTAAAGTCCCAGTGCTGAATCCGTACAAATGGATTAGCTGGTATTGAGAAATACCTTGCTCTTTCATGGTGGCCCATAATGGCGAAAAACTAATCATTGACATCTCCATCCTTCGGGTATAGTCTATATGATAAGTTTTTCTTGCGCATTGCCGGATATTCGGCTATAATGAAGCAACAACAAGAAAGGTGGATGTATCCATGAGAAAGAAACTATCCCTACTCCTATCCCTTCTGCTTTGCCTTGGGCTGGTCCCCAGCGCCTACGCGGACAACAGCCCATTCACGGACGTAGCGCCTGATTTCTGGGCCTATGAGGAAATTATGGAAGCCTACAACGCCGGGGTGATGACTGGGACTGGCACTACGGAGAGCGGAGGGAAGATTTTCACTCCGTCCGGGAAGCTGAATTTTCCGCAGTTTGTCACTATACTGACTCGTGCATTCTACAATGATGATGTTCAGAATAAGTCCTTTTCTGGACCTTGGCCTGAACCGAACTATTTGGCTGCCTATCTGCACGATCTCTTTACTGATGTAAGGAGTTGGAGTTATAGTAGTGAGGTTGAGGTAACGCGTGAAGTCATGGCTCAGATGATGTATAACGTCATGGTGGACAAGGGGGCCATTCTTCCGGGCGCAGCCGAGATTCAGGCGACTATGAACAAAATTCCCGACCTTTCCTCTGTGGACAGCAATTACAAAACGGCAGTGGCGGTGTGCTACTACCTGGATTTGCTTTCCGGCGTGGATGCCAGCGGAACCTTTGCACCGAAGGGTGTTCTGAACCGCGCACAGACCGCAGTAATTTATGTCCGATTGAAAAAAGCGGTCAACACACTAAGCACAGGCATTCCCGCCACTCCGGGGACTGCATCCCCCGATACGCCGCCACAGACCCCTTCTGGCGCAACTCTTACCAACGGAATGCCTGTGACAGAGGAAAATGTACTCGCTCTGCTTGAAGAGTACCGGAATGGGAAGGAGCCAGGGGAGAGGGCAAATGCGGCTGGGTTTACTTCGTATGTAGATGTGTCTAAGTATGATGCGTATGAGCCAAAGTACCGCATTGTCCTTCCGAGTGGTCCAATGAATGGAATTGAATGTGCCAAGTTTGCATTTGCTTTTTTTGATGAGCTTTTTGGAGAGGATACACCTATGCGAGAAGTTACAGATAAAGCAGATATCCGCCCTGGAGACTTGCTTCATTTTGATGGACATTGGGCAATAGCTACAACCAATACGTATTCCACTCAATGGATAGAATTTAACATAAGGACAGTTGATGGTGGAGAGGCTGGTATTATTGCGTGGGGAAACGTTGATAAAAGTCTAAGAAATTTAATTACTGCTTATACTCGTTATCCAGAGTAATGAAAACTCTCGCAGAAGATTTTATTGATTTTCTGCGAGAGTTTTTTTCTGCTTCTTGGAAAACAGCTTTTGAAGTGGTCCGTTCCTGTTTTGCTTTTGTTACCCATATACATCCTTTGAGAAGCCCCCGCCCAGTTGGGCGGGGGCTTTCCTTGTTTCTGCGGAGGTCCTACCTCTGCTCACAGATGGCTGGGTGGTTCCCTTGTGCATACCTACGAACTTTTTTTGTATGTCCCTACAGACACCAAAAATCTTAACTTCTGAGAGAGATATACAGCAAAAAACAGATCTATATCATCGCTTTTCTTCACTATTTTGCATTGTAAAAATGACGTTTTTGTGCCGCTTTTCTCGCTTAGAATCCCCAATTTTTTTGGGGAAAAACACGCTGGAAAATCGAGGAGACTGCATACCATATAGTGCCTGTTTCCCCGGGACCTTTCCACCGGGGGCAGAGCTGGCCTAATAGATATCCGCGTCTTCGTAGCAACTTTCTTTGGTCAAGTCGTCGGAAGCAGAGGAAAGGATTAGAAAGAAATGGAGGTATTGCGATGGATACGATAGATTTTTTCCGGGTTTATGGTCCTCATGAAGACCAAAAAGCGTACACAAAATTGAAAAAAGCGGCTGCTCCTGCTGGTTGTAAGGCATGGATTAGGACCTTGAAGGGTACTAAAAATCACATCTGCTGGTTCAAAATCCAGTGCCATGAGCAGCTTGGATACAGCACTCCCACGAAGCAAGACATAGCAAATCTGCGATCTATTGTCGATGGTTGGCTTGCCTGTGCCGACTTATCTTTAGACGATTTCACCCTGGCACGCATCGACTACGATTATAATTTCTACATGTCGCCGGATGAAGCCGATTTGCTGCTTAACACAATGCAGCAGCTTTCAACTAAAACCGCACGGATGGAAAAATGGAACGGCACAAGTGATCCAACGGTTTATTATCAATGTAAATCCCGCCATATGCAGCTATACCGCAAAGACAAAGAACGCAAAGATAAGAAAAAGCCCGTCAAAGCAGAAGAAGAGTGTATGTGCAGGCAAGAAGTCCAGTGTCACTCTGGTCGTATCAAGTATATGCGCCGGAAATATGGATTAGTCCGGGATTGGGATAATTGGGTTACCCCAGAAATGGAAGCCTACTATCTGACTGCGGCAGAATCGGTTTTTCCATCCGGCGATTTCTATTCGCTGGATAGAGCCGCCGCCATCATCCAGGCCAGCAGTTATTCCGATTGCAAAAAAAAGCGGCTGCAAGAAATGCTTGCCATCATCCAAAAAGACACAGTAGCGGCACTGAAAGACTTCGCTTGCCCCAACACAATTAAGAAATATTTCGCCATGTTGAAAGAATTAAACGTCAATCCACTGACAATTAAGGTCAATCCAGAAGACAATCCATCAGGAATTACATACATCAAAAACCCGTTTTTTAAGAGCAAAGGAATCTGAATTAGGGGGTATAACGAATGGAAAATAGCAATAATAAGACGAAAAACAAGCGAATCCGCTTGGAGGATATCAAAGTAACCGTACATATTCCCGATAACGTTAGTGAAAGCGTCCGGCGGGAGAAAATAAACCTGATTTATGACATTTTAAGCAAAAAATCAGCATAAAAGCGTTGTCAAAACAGGCCGATAGTGCTATACTATTTAGTAGGTAGCATTTATCGGCCCGTTATTTTTTAAGGAGACGATAAAATGGAAAAATTTGTGGCGATTTATGTACGCCGTTCGGTCAGCGACAAGGATAAGGGTAATAATTCTTTGTCCATCGACAGCCAAAAAGCGGATTGCAAAAAAGCACTTAAAAAGGGGGAGAAATTTCGGCTTTACTGTGATGATGGTAAAAGCGGAAAAGACATTGAACACAGGCCAGAGTTTCAACGGATGATGGCAGACGCTAAGGACGGCTTGATTTCTCGTATCATCGTCAAAAAGTATGATCGTTTTAGCCGGAATCTGCGGGAATATCTCAACGTAACCAATACGCTTGAGAGCTACGGAGTGAGTGTAACCTCACTGACAGAACCATTCAATACAGAAACAAAAGAGGGGCGGTTGATGCGCAATAATCTGCTAAGTTTCGCAGAATTTGAACGTGAAACGATAGCAGGGAGAGTTGCGGATGCTTACGGAACCAGAGCAGCAGAGACTGGGTTTTACCAGGGTGGAAAGGTCTATTATGGGTATGTACCGGAGCGGCGGACAGTCAACGGCAAGACGGGTTCTGTGCTGGTGCCGTCCGATAAGGCCGATGTGGTCAGGACCGCTTATAGTCTCTACAAAAACCCGGATATTTCACTCGGTAATGTACTCTCATACTTCATCCAAAACAGCATTGATGTCAATATCAATCGCCAAAAGAACATGGACAGGAGCCATTTGTCGCAGATTCTTAAAAGCCCTCTCTACGTTCGAGCAGACAAAGAAGTGTACCAGTATTTTGTATCAAAAGGCTATCGTATTATTGACGATGTGGAAGCCTTTGACGGCGTTCATGGCTGCTTCCGGCATAAACAATCAGATGGTACGAACTATATCAAAATAGGGTATCATGAGGGGCTTGTGG
The DNA here is from genome assembly GCA_947177005.1 of uncultured Clostridia bacterium. Lineage (GTDB taxonomy): Bacteria > Bacillota > Clostridia > Oscillospirales > Oscillospiraceae > Pelethomonas. The sequence continues at coordinate 5,884 of CAMWSZ010000170.1, forward strand.
ACGCTGAAACATGGTTGATGGTTCAGGACAAAAAATCCCGTAATTCAAAGTTTCGTAACAACGGGAATGCCCGTAATTCCTGGCTGACAGGACTTGTAAAATGCGCTCATTGCCACTATGCCTTGGCGTTGATTTATTCGTGGAACGCCAGCAGAACCAAGCAGTGGAGATACTACGATTGCAGCGGAGCGTACAAGGCTAATGGGTGCGTACAAAAGCGTCTGCGAGCGAGGCCAGATGATGTCGAAACCGTTGTGTTTTTGGAAATGAAGAAGCATTTGGAGGAATTGACGATTGCTAAAACCGTGAAGCATGAACCGGATACCGAGACGGAATCCATCAAGGCGGAGATCATCCGTATTGACGGTGAAATCCGAAACCTGATGGACAAGGCTTTACTGGCAGATGGTGAGTTTTTTCGACTTATCAATAGCCGCGTGAATGAACTCCATGCAAGGAAATCAGAGTTGGAATTAGAATTACAATCTAAGGCACGAAAGCACAAGGAAATTGATACCGCTCCATTAGCTGATCCTATGAGCCGTTGGGATGCTCTCTCCATTGAGGAAAAGCACACCCTTGCCGTTACAATGATTAACGCGGTTTATGTGTCAAATAAGGGGGAAGTTTCTGTTATTTTCAGCTTTTAACTATGAAGGGGATTCCTGACACTTGCAGTTTTGACTGTAAATGTCGGGAATCTAAAATAATGACTAAAGTGTGTAGACAGGCGTGCCTGTAGCGAAGACAATCCCGCGTCCT
>CAMWSZ010000171.1 GCA_947177005.1 uncultured Clostridia bacterium
AACAAAACCTTTGACGAAGAGCGGGCCTTGTACGGCGCACAGCAGCTGACTGTGATCGACTGCAAATTTGATGGCCCCGCCGATGGAGAGAGCGCCTTTAAGGAAGGACGCGGTCTCATGGTCAGCCGCTGCTTTTTCAATCTCCGCTATCCCTTCTGGCACGATACCGGCCTGAAGCTTGTCGATTCCGAACTGACGGAGCTTTGCCGTGCGGCGCTCTGGTATACGGAGCAGGCGGAAATTTGCGGCACGAAGCTGCACGGCATCAAAGCGCTGCGTGAATGCGCGCAGGTGAAGCTGACAGATTGTGACATCGTCTCAGCAGAATTTGGCTGGTCGGTACGCGGGATCGAGATGCGGGACTGCACTGCCCAGAGCGAATATTTCATGATGCGGTCCGATCATCTGTGTTTTCAAAATGTGCGGCTGAAAGGCAAGTATTCTTTCCAGTATATCACAGATTCTGTGTTTGAAAACTGCGTCTTTGATACGAAGGACGCATTCTGGCACGCGAAAAACATCACGGTCCGCAACAGTATCGTAAAGGGCGAATATCTGGCCTGGTACAGTGAAAATATCACCTTCGAGAACTGCAAGATTATTGGCACTCAGCCGCTCTGTTATTGTAAAAACCTGCGGCTCATCAACTGCGAAATGGTCGATACCGATCTGAGCTTTGAACGTTCTGAGGTAGAAGCGACCCTCACCGCGCCGGTTGTCAGCATTAAGAATCCGCTTTCCGGCCATATCTACGCACCGGCAGCAGGTGAGATCATTATGGATATTCCCGAAGCGAAGGGCGAGATTATTCTCAGAGAGACCATAGGGGCCTGCGCATAAGCATTCTAACTTTATTATCCAATCAAGGAGGCAGATCACAGTGACAGGTTCTGTTATGCAACGTGACGATGTGGCGCAGTTGCTCCATGATGCCGGCTACCCCGATGAATTCACACAACGGTTTCTGACCGCAATGGAAACAGAAAGTATTTCCGGCCAGCTCCGTTTGCTGCGCACACAGCGCACCCGCCAACTGGATCGGGTACACTGTGAAGAAAGGAAGCTGGATCATCTGGACTTCCTGCGCTATACGCTGGAAAAGCAGCTGCCAGCACAGCCGGAAAAAGCAAAACGGGCGCACAGGGAGGCATTGCTATGAAAACTGTACTCGCAGGATTGCTGGCCGCTGCCATTATGCTGTCTTTCTCAGGCTGCAGCAGGACAAAACCTGCCGCTGTCAAGGTTCCCGATCGAGAGACTGCATCAGGAACAGTACCGGAGCCAGCGGAGTCTGGAGACAACCCACCAGCGGAAGAGGAGGCCGGGGAAACAGTCATTGCGCTGACTGTAGGAGAGCAGTCGTTCTCCGCCGCACTTCTGGATAATGAAACCGCAAAGGAGTTTGCAGCGATGCCCCCCATAACGCTGAATATGAGTGAGCTGAACGGAAACGAGAAATATTTCTATATGGATAACCGCCTGTCCACACAATCAGAACAGCCTGGGCAAATCCATACCGGCGATTTGATGCTGTACGGCGACAGTTGTCTGGTATTATTCTATGACACCTTCTCCAGTGGTTACAGCTACACCCGGTTAGGCCGTGTGGACGATCCATCCGGCCTGGCTGAGACGCTGGGAACGGGCAATGTCACAGTTACATTTTCACTTGAGGGATAGACGATCACATGAAAAAGGAGTAAACCAACATGGGAAAAATGATGATTTCCTTTTTGCTTTCCGCTCTGATGGCTGCTGCCCTGACAGCCTGCTCCAATGCGGATCAGACGGACAACAGCTCTGACAGTTTCCAGCCTTCCGACAGCAGCACAGCGGAACCCGGCGATACGGCATCTGAATTGACTGTTCGCTTCGGTGACGGCGGAACCCCCTTCACCCTGTACCTGGAAGACAACGAGACAGCGGCGGCGATTGCCCGTCATGTCGGCAGCGCCGACTGGCGCCTCCCGATCTACCACTTTGACGACTATGAAGGCTGGGAGGTCATGCAGTATTACGACATCCCCAGCCGCTATGAAATTCCTTCTGGTGCTATGACGGTTGCGTCCGAAGAATCCGGACAAGTATACTACTCCGAACCGAATCGAATCGTGCTGTTTTACCAGGATGCAGAGATCTCCGGTGAGTACACTTTGGTGGGCCATTTCGATGCTACAAAGGAGTTTGTCACCGCTGTGGAGGAGAACCCGGTGCTGGAAGGCTGGGGCAACAAAATTGTCAATATCAGCGCGTAAGCTGCTACATTCTATTTGTTATAATTTGAAAGGAGTACCAACATGGGAACAAACTATATTGCAGCATTAAGCGATCATGTCAGCCGGGAAACTGTATCGTATCAGAACCGTTACGGCCTGACCGTCTCCGGCGATCTGTATACCGCCAAGAACATCGACAAGGCGCAAAAGTACCCCGCCCTGATTGTGGGCGCGCCCTATGGCGGCGTGAAGGAGCAGGGCCCCTGCGTCTACGCCAATGAATTGGCCCAGCGGGGATTTGTGGTCCTCACATTTGACCAGAGTTTTATGGGAGAATCCGGCGGAGAACCCCGCCATGTCTCATCACCTGATATTTTCACCGAGAATTTCAGTGCGGGCGTGGACTTTCTGGGCCTCCAGCCGTTTGTAGACCGAGAGCAGATCGGCGTCATCGGTATCTGCGGTTCCGGTGGTTTTGCCCTCAGCGCTGCGCAGGTGGATGTCCGAATCAAGGCAGTCGCCACGGCCAGTATGTACGACATGAGCGCCGCCGTTCGGGGCGGGATGGATACCGCTGCTATCCGGGCTGCTAAGGAACGTCTGGCCCGTCAGCGCTGGACAGACGCAGAGAAGGGTACGCCGGAATATATTCCCGGCTTCCCGGAGCAGCCGCTTGAGGAAGTACCTGCCGGTATCCCGGAGCCGGGAGCGGAGTGGACGCGGTTCTATGCCGTCAAGCGGGGCCATCATCCCAACGCCAGAGGCGGTTTTACGACAACCAGTGATCTGACGATGATGAACTTCCCGCTGCTGGCTCATATTGATGAGATTTCTCCCAGACCTATTCTGTTTGTTGTCGGTGATCGGGCGCACTCCAAATTCTTCAGCGAGAACGCCTATGCCGCCGCACAGGAGCCGAAGGAACTGTATGTGGTGGAGGATGCCGAGCATATCGATCTCTACGACCGCACAGATCGGATTCCTTTTGACAAACTGGAGACTTTCTTTAAGGATTATTTGTTAGTCTCCTTTTGCTGACAAAAGAAGGTGATTGCTATGACAAAACGATTGCTTTCTGTCCTTTTGAGCGTCTGCGCACTTCTGTTGGGTATGGGAACTGCCAGGGCAGCTTCCGGTTTTACCGATGTGGACAGCGGCGCATATTATGCCGCGGCGGTGGATTGGGCCGTGGCAAACGGAATTACGATGGGAACCACGCAGTCAACCTTCAGTCCGAACCGAATCTGTACGGAATCGGAAATCTTAACCTTCTTACAGCGTGCGAATGGCTTCCGGCCTGTCTCCGCCGTCTCTGATGCTGCCAGCCCCTGCACACGAAGTACCGCGGTCACTTATCTCTGGCAGGCTGCCGGAAGTCCAGAAGCAGCCGCAGACGCCGCCTTTACTGATATTCCGGCAGACAACGGTTATCGAGAAGCAGTGGCCTGGGCAGTAGAAAATCAGGTTACAAATGGAACCGGGGACGGCACGACATTTTCCCCCAACGATACCTGTACCCGCGCTCAGATCGTTACGTTCCTTTATCGGGCCAGAGATATATGGGCAACCGCATCAGACAGCAGCGAAGGATCATCAGAAACGGAGGATACCACAATGCCGCAATTAAAGATCGAAGTGGGCGGGCAAACTTTTACTGCAACACTTCAGGATAATCCAACGGCCCGCGCTCTGTTGGAACAGCTCCCTATGACAATCAGCATGGCAGAACTGAACGGAAACGAAAAATACTTCTATATGTCCGATTCACTGCCCACAAACTCGTACAGACCGGGTAACATCCACGCTGGTGACCTGATGCTGTATGGCTCGGATTGTCTGGTGCTTTTTTATGAGAGCTTTTCCAGCAGCTACAGCTATACCCGGCTGGGAAGTATCGACGATCCGACCGGCCTTCGTGCTGCACTCGGAGGTGGGAGCGTAGAGGTAACTTTTCAAATAGACTGAGATTTTTATGTAAGATACAAAAATATCCTACCTGTAACCCCTATTTGGGGCAGTATACAGGTAGGATACTTTTCATTAGTGTAAAAGTTTCACCTATCATTACGCAGCTCTATCAAGAAATTTTGAAAATTTCATCCGAGTTGTGATGACAATTCCTATGCGAGATATAGATATACAATCTCTCTATTATAGATATTTTACATCGTTTCATAAGAATTTTCATCTCCGTATAATAGAAATATAAAATCTATTCATACTGGAGGTCGCTCATGGGCAGGCATAAATACAAATACGAATTCGACTTTACACAAATCGGCTTGGCAATAAAGGACTCTCGTGAGGCATCTAAGATTACGAGAGAGGCTGCCGCAGAAATGCTTGATGTTTCCTCACGGCATTTGCAGGCAGTTGAACTGGAAGGACAGCATCCTTGCTTCGATCTGTTTATTCAACTGATTACAATGTTCAATGTTCCCGTTGATACCTATATTTTCCCGGAACATAAAGTCGAGAAAAGTTCTATCCGCAGGCGTGTAGACAAACTTCTTGACAGCCTTGACGATAAAGACCTGATGATTATAGAAGCCACGGCCAAAGCAATATATGAGACAAATGCGTTAAAGAAATAACCAATATGATATACTTGCAACACAAAAATTTCCGTTTTTCCAGTCAGTGTACACACCTCTGCTGGAAAGCTTCATCGTTTGTGAGTATCAATCCGTTTATGAGCAGGCGGCGTCAGCTCCAAATGGTGACGCCGCCTCTGTCAGATATAGAATTTCTCACAATCCAGTTCTGTTTTTTATGGTCTCAGCACAAAGTTCGATCTGCCGGACATATTCCTTCTCTGCCCACTCGCCGGAGCAAATAAGCCAGTTTCCGGGTACTGTCGCTGACGATGGGCAGCAGAACCAGCGCGTCACGGGACAGATGCTCCAGCCCAAGCAGTGTTCCCAGTTAGATTGCATCCTATCTTGGATAGAATAATCCTGCCTGCTCCGTGCCTGAAAGGTGTGCAGCAGGCAGGATGCCATCATGAAAGTCCGCCAATAATAACTGTCGCTATACTCCACAGCAGGAGAGACAGCAGCTCTTACAGAAAAGCACCATTGCAGACCTGCAAGACCTGTCCCCGAACAGCGCGGCCCATCTTGCTGGCAAGGTAAAGGCAAGCGTAAGCCTGATCGATTGCTTCACACTCCGGGCCGGGGAAGTAGACATAGTGGCCGCTGTACTCCAACATCTTGGCACCACCGGGTTGCTCTCCGGCTTTATTGGCCAGATGTGCAGGGGTAATGGTTGCACCAGGAGCTACGGCATTGCAGCGGATGTTCGTATTGATTAAGCGCATCGCCACGTTTTTTGTCAGGGTGTTCAGCGCGCCCTTTGTGGAGGTATAGGTAGCGCCGCAGAAGGGGCGGGTGCCGTTGACGGAAGAAATATTGATAATCACTCCCTCATTCTTGGGCAGAAAAATTTTCAGCGCCTCCCGGATATAGCGCATGGGGCCGCCCAGGTTTGTGTTCATAACCGTCAGCATCCAGTCATCGTCCGTTTCATCAATGAGCTTCTGCTCTCCGATTCCGGCATTGTTGATAAGGATATCAACGTCTCCGAACTCCTTCAGTGCTGCGGCAAAAACCCGCTCCGTATCCTCAGTAGAACACACATCGGCTACCAGTCCGATTGCCTTGCCGCCCTTGGCGCGGATGCCCTCCACAACAGCATCCAGTTTCTCCTGACCTCTGGCGGTGAGAACGACAGCTGCACCTTCTTCCGCGAACAGTTCCGCCATCGTCTGGCCCATGCCATAGCTGGCTCCGGTGATGATCGCTACCTGATCCTTTAACATCTGCTTTTCCATAAAAAACTCCTTTACAAAAATAATTCTCTACTATTGGACCCTGATAGAATTATATCTCTTGCAGCAGAAAATATCAAATACTTATATTGAATAGATATTCATGTTTTTGGAGCATGGATTTAGCAGTCTGTCCGCCATGTACTACTGCTTGTAATTTATTTCGCCGTGTGCTATAGTGCGACTATCACAAAAATTCTAAATATGAGTAAAGATAGAAGGGGGTATTGGCATGAATAAAATTGTATTCTGATTTCTACGCCTACCAAAATCAGGGGGAGAACTGGACTGGCCGCTGATCGAAGCGATGGTGGATGAGTTCCTTGCCAGCGGTGGTACTTATTTTGATACAGCTTATACTTACATGGACGGCGTGAGTGAGAATGCATTAAAAAGGGCGGTAATAGAACGTTATCCTCGTTCCAGTCTTCAGATTGCCGATAAACTGCCCTCATGGAAGGTAAACCATCAAGAGGACTGCGACCGTTACTTTGCGGAACAATGCCAGCGGTGCGGTGTTGACTTTTTTGACGTGTATCTGCTTCACTGGCTGAATCAAACCAACT
>CAMWSZ010000172.1 GCA_947177005.1 uncultured Clostridia bacterium
CCGAGGACCTGTTCAACGCGCCGGAAAGCCTCATCCGTCTGGATATGTCCGAGTTTATGGAGAAGCATTCTGTTTCCCGCATCATCGGTTCGCCGCCGGGCTACGTGGGGTACGATGAGGCCGGCCAGCTCACGGAAAAAATCCGCCGCAAACCCTATTCCGTCGTGCTCTTCGACGAGATCGAAAAAGCCCACCCGGACGTGCTGAACGTGCTGCTGCAAATCCTGGACGACGGCCAGATCACCGACGCCCACGGCCGGAAGGTCAATTTTGAGAACACCGTCATCGTCATGACCTCCAACGCGGGCAGCGACCGCAAGGAGGGTACTGTGGGCTTTAACAAGAGCGTCACGGAGCTGGGCAGGGACCGGGCCATGAAAGCTTTGCAGCAGTTCCTGCGTCCGGAGTTCCTCAACCGCGTGGATGAGATCGTGTGCTTCAACAAGCTGACCGAGGAGGACTTTATGCCTATTGCCCGCCTGATGCTGGATGAGCTGAAGGCAAGCCTGAAGGAGAAAGGGCTGACGTTCGGCTATGACGGTGCGCTGGTGGAATATCTGGTGAAAAAGTCGTACTCCGCCACCTACGGTGCCCGCAACCTGCGGCGTACCATTCAGAAGGAGGTGGAGGACACGCTGGCTGTGGAGATCATCAACAGCTACGACAATCCGGTGACCCAGATCTCCGCCACGTCGGAGAATGAAAAGGTGGTCCTGCATACACTGTAAGCCTGTTTAATCAGGAACGACGGAAAGAGGAGGGTTGAGGGATGCTGTTTCGGAAGGATATGGAGCCGCGGTGTGCGTACTGTACGAAGGGGAACGTTATCAATGAGACTGAGGTCGTTTGTTCCCGCAAGGGCGTGGTAGCAATTGAATACCATTGCAGCCGTTTCAAATACGACCCTTTCAAGCGGGTGCCGCCCCGCCCCGTCAAGCTGGAAACCTCAAAGCTGAAAGCAGAAGACTTCTTGATTTAACCGGAATAAAATCCCCCGCCGGAAAAACGTGCGCTCTCCGGCGGGGGATTTTGACCCCCGGCGCGGTCCGGAACCGGGAGCATTCGCCCGAAATTTGCAATCTTCATAAAATAGACATATTTTCCCACCCCAGGTATGCTATACTACAATTTATCCTATTCACCCAGGAGGACACTCCATGAAAAAGATCGTACTTGTTGCCGAGAGCGGCGCGGACCTCACCCCGGAACAGACCCGGCGCTATGGGATCGAAATCGTTCCAATGCACGTGTCCTTCGGCAGCGAGACCCGGGACGACGGCACCTTTCCCGCAGAAGAAATCTGCGGCTACTATGAAAAAACCGGAGTCCTGCCCAAAACCAGCGGCTGCGTACCGGAGGATTTTACCCGTGTGTTTGACAGAATCCATGCCCGGGAACCGGAGGCCCAGATTCTCTATCTGGCCTACTCCGCCGTCACCACCTGCTCCTTCCAGAGCGCAAAAATCGCGGCGCAGGGCCGGGATTACATCACCTGCATCGACACCAAATTCGTCTCCGCTGCACAGGGCGTCATTGTTCTGCGCACGGCCCAGGCGATTGAAGCGCATCCGGAATGGGATGTCAGAATGGCCGCGGCCGAGGCCCGGGCCTTGATGAGCCGGACCCATATGGCGTTTATCCCAAACGATATGGAATACCTGCGGGCCGGGGGGCGCGTCAGCAACGGGGCGGCGCTGTGCGGAAAGCTGCTGAATATCCACCCGCTCATCGAGATCATCGACGGCAGGCTGACCGCTACGCAGAAGCTGCGGGGGAAACTGTCCGTGCTGGTTCCCAAACTGATCCCAAAGTACGCCGCGGCCAGCGCCCTGGAGCGGGACGAACTGTGGCTGATTTGGGGGCCCGGTTTCCCGGACGAGCTGAAAGCCGGCGCGGAAAAAGCGGCGCATAGCTGCGGCTTCCAAAAAATCACATGGGTCAAAACGGGCGGCGTCATCACTGCCCACGGCGGGAAAAGCGCCTTTGGCATCGTGGGTTTTTCCTCGAAATAGACGGCAAAAGGGACGGACTGCAAAGTTTGCAGTCCGTCCCGGTTTTTCGTGCCGTCATTAACCAGTCAAAACATAGGGGAGGCCAATATCCGCACAGGCGCACAGAAAACCGTCCTTGCCGGGCACATTGGGCATCCGGCACCGGTGCGGAAAAGCGTTTACAGCCAGTTTCCTTGCGGCAAGATATCCGTCTCTGTAATTGGCCTGCCTGTTCATCCGGCCCGTACCGCCTGTGAGATTGCAGATTCCTTTCTGGATTCCTGACCCGATACCTGCTTTCCAGCCAGGAATCCAGAAAGGAACACTTCGAGAATGTCTGCTTCGTGGTCAGTCATGTTTCTTACTGCTTCGATGATTTTCACAGTTTTCTCATTCTGCATTTTTGGTCCTCCTTTCTTTTCTCAGATAAGTATAGCATTTCACAGATAAGTTGTCAATACCTTTTTCTTGACTGGGAAAAGTTTTTGTGTTATGCTGTCTGTGAGGTGATTATATGGAGCTGAAAGATAGGATTCGGCTTATTCTTGATGAACAGCAAATCAAACAGAAAGATTTAGCCAACGCAATCAAAGTCACTGAAAGCTATGTATCAAATATGCTGAAAGGCAAGCGCTGCAACATTTCTGAAGCGCTCGCCCTGCTGATTGAGCAGGCATACGGATACTCCGCGCAATGGGTGCTGACTGGTGAGGGAGACCGGTATGTCTCAAAGTCTGATGCGCCTGATCTTTCGCCTACCAAAAAAAGACTGATTGCTGAGATCGAGAAAATGTCGGAGCCTGAGCTTGACGCCATTAAAGTGTTTATTGATTCTCTGGAGGGATACAAAAAAGCCTTTGGACTGCCTGAGGAAGAGTGATCTTCATCTGCCGCCTTTTTACAAAATAAAAGACCGTTTACCGGTTGTTTTCGGTAAACGGTCAAGGGAAACGATATGGTATAAATATAAAGGAACAGAGAGGGGCTGTGCCGCGCTCAAAGCAGAATTCGGATATGGCTAAGGGAAACCCTTAACCGCCGGTACGCTTTTTTGAGAAAGCCGTCACTGTTTGCCGTAAGGGACAGGCCGCTCTTATCAGCCACAGATGCCACTACCTGGTCTACAGTCATATCATCCGTGAGGATTTTGATCTCTGTGACCTGATTATCAAAAAAGTCTAAGCAGCGGGGAATTGCACTGATTGCAAAGCTCTCACGCCGGAGGGTATTCAGCCACAAAGTCCGCAGCCGCAGCCGTTTTAAGATGGTTTCCCGGCTGGCATAGAGGATGAAGTGCCTGACCTGCACGCCTTCAGCTTGCAGCCGTCCGATAATTTCCTCATAGTACCTGCGGCTGACCAAAGTCATAGGGACGATGACCGTGCCTGGATATGTGGCTGCAATCAGCTTCAGGGTATCATAGTTGAAGCTGCGCCAGAGAGGGATGTCCTGAAAATCGGCGCTGTCACACTGAGAAGGGATGTTTTTTCGGAGAAAATACCCTATGTTCTCCGGGTCATAAATGAAGGAATTTGGCAGGTATCGTTGGAGTTCATAGGCTGTTGTGGTCTTTCCTGCGCCAAAGGCACCGTTGAGCCATATAATCATGCTTACCCCCGAGGTTCAGTTGTTTGTACAGTGATATTCAAATTGCCACTATGCTCCTGCCTTTACTCGCTCCACCCCTTGCTCACATCAATCCAGGATCGATAGCCGGAATACTTCTCCAATTCCTCAATGGACAGTTCAATCGCACTGTTGCTGCTGCCACAGGCGGGGAAAACGGTTTCAAACCGCTTCAGGGAGCTGTCGAGGTAGACCTCCACTCCTTCGTTGATGCCAAAGGGACACACACCGCCTACCCCGTGGCCAATCTGTGTTTCCACTTCATCCGGCGTGAGCATTTTCGCTTTTGTACCGAATTGGGCCTTATACTTGGAATTATCAATTTTGGCATCGCCCGCCGCAACGATCAGGATAGCGCGGCCATCTGCCTTGAAGGAAAGCGTCTTTGCAATCCGGCAGGGTTCACAGTTCAGCGCCTGTGCCGCCAGCTCCACGGTGGCGCTGGACACATCAAATTCCTGCACCCGGTCTGCGATACCAAATTGCGCGAAATACTCTTTTACTTTTTCTATAGCCATCATGTCCTCCTAGACCCGCTGCCAGAGCAGCATATTATTTTCAAACAGGCTGTTCAGCCTGCCGGTATCCTTCAGCCATGCCAGATAGGAGCGGACGGTGCTGCCCACTAAAACATACTGTTCGAAGTTCATTGTCAGCCTGTAGTCCGCAAACAGCTTTTGCAGAATTGCCTCAAAGCAAAGCGGCTCCTGACAGATGCCGGTGATCTTGTCCGCGATCTCCAGCACCTTGTCGATGTTATACTGCGCGAGGCCGGTTACATCCCCGGAGGCCGCAGCATGGGCCGGGATGAACATTTCAGCTTGCAGGGATTTGACCATCTCCAGCGTTTTCAGATAGGCGGCGACATCATAGATAAAGCAGATCTGATATTTGTCCAGCGTTTCCCGGCTGGACAGGCAATCCGCCAGATAGACCACACCGTCAGGCGTGCGAAAGCCCGCCATATCAAAGAAATGCCCCGGCAGAGGAATGATCTCAAAGCCCTCCGGCAAAGATTCCGGGGTCAATTCCCGGGCATCGCTCTCCTGGGCCATGAGGAACTTGTGGCGCAGCTCCTTACAGGGATAGCCGCCGTACAAAAAGGACGGTTCCAAAACGGGATGACGGGTAAAGGCGCAGTCAATCCCCGGCGCATAGATTTTGCATTTGGTCTGTCCCTGCAAATACCTGTTGCCGCCGATGTGGTCAGCGTTGGAGTGGGTGTTGTAGATGGCTGTGAGCTGCCAGCCGTTAGCATCAAGATGCTGCCGCACCTTACGCCCTGCGTCCTTATCGCTGCCGCTGTCGATCAGGCAGACGTCCTGCCCGTTCAGCTTCACCAGCCCGATTTTAGCGGGGCTTTGGATGTAATAGCTCCGTTCCGAAACTTGAATCAGTTCATACATGATAACAGCCCTCCTTTAGTGGCTCGGATAGAAAATCGTGTTATAGACCGCGCACTGACTTTCGGACAAGTTTTGATAAGCGTGGGGCATACCGGCGCGGAAACGGACGGCCTGCTTCTCACCAACATCAACTGTTTTGTCACCCAGAACAAGCCGCAGCGTCCCGCGCAAAACAAAGATGTGTTCCTCTACGCCGTCATTATGCTTGTCCGAGAAGTGGCGGCAGTCCGGATCAAATTCGATATAGAAGGTTTCCACGCTCTGTACCGGGTCATAGGTGAACAGAGGATATGCCCGCATTTTCCCGTTGTCTCCCAGGATCACATTGGCCTGATCCGGGCCGGCAATGGCGTATTCAGCCTGCGGCCCTTCCAGGAAGAAGGACAGCGGTGTTTTCAGTCCCGTAGCGATTTTCCAGAGCGTTGTCACCGTGGGGACAGACTGGCCGCGCTCGATCTGGCCCAGCATGGGCTTGCTGACACCGGTCAGGGCCGCAGTCTCATCCAGGGACAGAGTTCTGGTACTGCGCAGGCTTTTCAGCTTTTCCCCAATTTTCAGATTCATAGATTCCATTGTTATGACCGCCTTGGATGTTTTCGCACTTTGCAAACTTGCTATAGCATACACCAGAAGGCCGGAAAAGTCAACACAGTAAAAGAAATCAATTTTACCAAAAGATATCGTGAACATGTACAGTTTCTGCCTTGCGTCTGTCGGAAATTTGTGATACTATATAAATATAACGACGGCGGGAAAAAGATATGTCCATGCGAATCAGTCAGACTGGCGGTCTGATTGCCGCGGAAAGCAGGCAGGCGGCACTGGCTCTGTGTATCGGACGAGGGCGTCCTGACCAGCATCTCTAAAGATAGCGGGCTTTCAGAAAGGGGGCGGCTTTTTGCCGGATGTACAAACACCGCTGTTTTGCGGCTTGATTCTTGCGGCGGGCCTGTCCTCGCGCATGGGGGACTTTAAGCCCCTGCTGCCGCTGCGGGGAAAGACGCTGATCGAAAATACCGTGGACAGCGTTTTTGCCGGCGGCGCGGCGTCTGTAACGGTGGTAGCCGGATACCGGGGCGAAGAACTGGCCGCCCTCCTGAACGCCCGGTATGGCGAACAGGCGCGTATTGTCTGGAATCCCGGCTACGCCAGCACAGATATGCTGCGGTCTGTCCAGATTGGCTGTCAGGCCCTGCCGCCCTGTGACGGGTTCTTCCTCCTCCCCGGTGACATGCCGGCGGTGCGGCAGGAGACCTTCCGGCGGCTGGCAGCGGCATGGTCCGCAGAGATCCCCGGCGTGGTGTTTCCCACGCTGGACGGTTACCGGAAGCATCCGCCCCTTATCGACTATCGTCTGGTGCCGGAGCTGCTGGCCTATGAGGGCGGGGGCGGCCTCCGCGAACTCTGGCGGAGGCATGAGGAATGGGTCCGCACGGTGCCGGTAGACGATGAGGGCGTCTGGGTTGATCTGGACACGCAGGCGGATTACCGGAAATGCAGGGAAAAACTCGAGAGAAGTACAGGAGGCTAACTATGGAAAAAATCAGCCAGCCGGTGGTCAAAAAGGACCACCAGCCGAAAATG
>CAMWSZ010000173.1 GCA_947177005.1 uncultured Clostridia bacterium
GTCCCGACGTCGCAATGCGTCTGGAACGAAACAACATCGTCTGCAACTATCAGGCTACCCCGGAAGAGGAGGGCTTTACCGCCTCCGGCGCGCTGCGTATGGGCGTCAACGAGATGACCCGTTTCGGCTTTGGCCCGGAGGAGTTCGATAAACTGGCACAGATCATGGCGGACTGCATTCTGCGGGGCAGGGAAGTCGGTGAGGACGTGACCCGGCTGCGCGAAAATTATCGTGAGATGCGCTACTGCTTCTCCGAGGACGACGTGGTTACGGCGCTGGATGCCCTGGCCCAAAAGAGCGGCATTTAAGCGAACCGGTATGCGTGCCCAAAAATCCGGGACACGCTCCATATAAACATTTTAGGAGGCATAAAAGATGAATTTTCCGGCTGAACTGAAGTATTCCAAGGATCATGAGTGGGTCAAGGTGATTGACAGCACAACAGTGCTGGTAGGCATCACCGATTTCGCACAGAGCGAGCTGGGCGATCTGGTGTTCATCAATCTGCCCCAGGAGGGCGACGAGGTGACGAAAGAGGAGTCCTTCTGTGATGTGGAATCCGTGAAGGCGGTCAGCGACGTGATGAGCCCGGTGGACGGCGTGATTGCTGAGGTCAATACCGAGCTGGAGGACGAACCCCAGAGGCTGAATGAGGACCCATACGGCGCGTGGATTGCAAAGATCGAGAAGGTTTCCGCCTTTGCGGACCTAATGGACGCTGCGGCGTATGAGGCGTTCGTGCAGAAGTAAAAATAATGAGACGGCGCGGAACGTCACAGCGGGGGCGTCCCGCGCCGTTTATATAGGAAAGGAGTGGGCAAATGGGAACCTATGTCCCGAATACCCAAGCGCAGAAGGACGCAATGCTGTCCGTCATAGGCGTAAAATCAGTACAGGATTTTTATGCCGGAGTACCGCAGGAAATGCTGGTGGACAGCCTGGCATTGCCGGAGGGCCTCAGCGAGCTGGAGGTCCGGCAGAAGGTGACGGCGATGTCGTCCAGAAACCGGGTTTACGGCACCGTCCTGCGCGGTGCGGGCGCGTACCGGCATTTTATTCCCGCGGCAGTAAAGAGCGTAGTCAGCCGCGAGGAGCTTGTGACCGCCTACACGCCGTATCAGGCTGAGATCAGTCAGGGAATTCTTCAGTCCATTTTTGAGTATCAGACCATGATCTGTGCCCTGACCGGCATGGAGGTCTCCAATGCCTCCGTCTACGACGGCGCGACGGCCGCAGCAGAAGCCCTTGCCATGTGCCGCGACCGCAAACGCAGCCGGGCGTATGTGTCCGCCTGCACGGACCCGCAGGTGATTGAAACCATGCGCACCTACTGTTTTGGGTCCGGTATGGCTTTGGAAGTGCTGCCGGAGAAGGACGGACGCACTGACCTGGAATCTCTGAAATCCATTGCCGCCGATACGGCCTGCGTTTATATTCAGCAGCCTAACTACTATGGCAATATGGAGGATGCAAAGGCTATCGGCGAGGCGGTCCATGCAGCCGGTGCGAAGTATATTATGGGATGCAATCCCATTGCGCTGGCCGTCATGGAGACGCCTGCCGCCTGCGGCGCGGACGTGGCGGTTGGCGAAGCCCAGCCGCTGGGCCTGGATATCGCCTTTGGCGGTCCGTACCTGGGCTATATGGCGGCAACTAAAGCGATGTTCCGGAAGCTGCCGGGCCGCATCGTGGGACAGACTCACGATGTAGACGGCAACACCGGCTATGTGCTGACCCTCACCGCCCGTGAACAGCATATCCGCCGGGAGAAGGCGTCGTCCAACATCTGCTCCAATCAGGCGCTGTGCGCTTTTACCGCCGGGGTCTATATGACCGCAATGGGTGCGGAGGGTCTGCGGCAGGCCGCAGTGCTCTCTATGTCGAAAGCGCATTATTTTGCCGGAGAACTGAAAAAAACCGGTCTGAAACGTGTCCATGACGGCGAATATTTCCATGAGTTTGTTACCGAATGCACAGACGCGGAGAAGGTCCTCAGGGCACTGGACGCACAGAATATCCTGGGCGGCCTGCCTCTGGGAGACAATAAAATCCTCTGGTGCGTGACAGAGCTTGTGAGCAAAAACGAGATCGACAGAGCGGTGTCTGTCATAAAGGAGGCGTGCTGAGATGAAGTTGATATTTGAAAAAGGCGCACCCGGCCAGCACCTGACATTGATGCCCGCCTGCGACGTGCCGGAGGTAGCGCTGTCACAGTCCCGCACGGAACCGCTGGAGCTGCCCCATGTGTCCGAGACGGAGCTGACCCGCCATTATACGGCGCTGGCAAAGCGTGTCCACGGCGTCAACGACGGATTTTATCCGCTGGGCTCCTGCACCATGAAGTATAACCCCAAGATCAACGAGGATATGGCCGCGCTGCCCGGCTTCTCGCAGATTCATCCCTTACAGCCCGTGGAGACAGTACAGGGCTGTCTGGAGGTGTACGCGGAGGCGGAAAAACTGCTGTGCGAGATCACCGGCATGGACGGAATGACCTTCCAGCCCGCGGCGGGCGCCCACGGTGAGTTTACCGGCCTGCTGCTCATTAAGGCGTACCACACCCACCGGAACGATACGGCCCGGACAAAGATTATTGTTCCGGACTCCGCACACGGTACGAACCCCGCTTCCGCGGTAATGGCAGGCTATACTGTCGTCAACATCCCCTCCGGAAAAGACGGCTGTGTGGACGTTGAGGCGCTGCGGGCTGCTGTGGGACCCGATACCGCCGGACTGATGCTGACCAATCCCAATACTGTCGGAATTTTTGATAAGAACATCCTGGAGATTACCAAAATTGTTCATGAAGCGGGCGGCCTGTGCTATTACGACGGTGCAAACCTGAACGCGGTTATGGGGATAGTGCGGCCGGGCGATATGGGCTTTGACGTCATCCACCTGAACCTGCATAAAACCTTCTCCACGCCTCACGGCGGCGGTGGTCCGGGAGCGGGTTCCGTTGGGTGCAAGGAGATTTTGAAGCCGTTCCTGCCCGGTCCCGTTGTCGCGGAGAAGGACGGCGGCTGGCAGCTGGTACAGCCGGAGCATTCCATTGGCAGAGTGAAGAATTTCTATGGAAACTTCGCCGTGGTGGTACGTGCGCTGACCTATATTCTCACGATTGGCAGAGAGGGTATCCCCGAGGCGGCCCAGAACGCGGTGCTCAACGCCAATTATATGATGAAGAAGCTGAGTGAAAAATATACCATGGCCTATGAAAGCCCCTGTATGCACGAATTCGTCATGACCCTCCAAGACCTCCACGACGAGACCGGCGTCTCCGCCATGGACATCGCCAAAGGGCTCTTGGATCATGGCATCCACCCGCCGACGATGTACTTCCCCCTGATCGTCCACGAAGCGCTGATGATCGAGCCCACCGAGACGGAGAGTCAGGAGACAATGGACGAGGTCTGCGATGTATTTCTGGAGCTGTGGGATCTGGCCCACACTGGCCCCCAAATCCTTCACAACGCCCCCACCAAGACACCGGTGCGCCGTCTGGACGAAGTAGGCGCGGCGCGCAATCCTGTGCTGAAATATACAAAAGCATGATCAACCATATCCAGATTTACTGCACAAAGGAGACAAATCCTTACAAAAATCTGGCGGTAGAGCAGTATCTTCTGGAAAACGTTCAGCCTGAGACCTGCATTCTCTACTTGTGGCAGAACTGCCGGACGGTGGTCATCGGACGCAACCAGAACGCCCTGCGGGAGTGCCGTACTACGCAGCTGGAGGCCAGTGGCGGCTTTTTAGCCCGGCGTCTGTCCGGGGGCGGGGCGGTGTTCCACGACTTGGGGAACCTGAATTTTACTTTCCTGGTCAACACGGAGGACTATAACCTGAAACGGCAGTTAAGCGTGATCGTTGGGGCCTGCCGTGCAATGGACATCCCGGCGGAGTGTTCCGGACGGAACGACGTCCTCAGCGGCGGCCGCAAATTTTCCGGCAATGCGTTCTATAAGCACCACGGCAGGAGCTACCACCACGGCACACTTCTGGTGGACGTGGATATAGGAAGCATGAACCGGTATCTCAGCCCTTCCGCGGCTAAGCTGGAAGCAAAAGGGGTACAATCAGTGCGCTCCCGGGTCGTCAACCTGAAGGAGCTGAAGCCAGACCTGACCATTCCGGAGCTGACGCAGCGGTTGGAGGAGGCGTTCAGCATGGTATATGGTCTGACTGCGGAGTATTTAGACGAGAGCAGTTTTGACCAAAAATATATCGAGTCGCTGACAGAACGCAACAGCAGCTGGGAATGGCTGTATGGACGGGACCTGCAATGCACACTGACATGCGGAAACCGTTTCTCCTGGGGGGAGCTGGAATTCCGGATCACCGCCGCAGAGGGAAAGGTGCAGCAGATTACAGTATATACCGATTCAATGGACTGGCAGCTTGCGCCGGAGCTGGAGCGTGCGCTGACCGGCAGCCGGATGCGTCTGGAGGAGCTGCAAGCCCGGATTCGCAGTTCCCCGCTGAATAGCGGTGTGAAAGAGGATCTGTGTCAACTGCTGGAGAGGCAGGATCTCTGAGTAATATATGAAAAACTCCCTGGGGACGGACGTCTCCGGGGAGTTTTTGTATATTATCAGCCGCCGGTCAGTTCATCTATGGTTCTCAGCAGCTTGGCGATGTCAATGGGCTTAGGCAGGTGGGTGTTCATCCCGCAGGCTACGGCGCGCCGCCGGTCCTCCTCAAAGGCATTTGCGGACAGCGCCACAATGGGGATTGCAGACAGTTCCGGGTCCTTCAGCCCGCGAATTGCCTGCGCCGCGCTGTAGCCGTCCATTACGGGCATCTGTAGATCCATTAAGATTAGCGAATACTCACCCGGCCGGGAGGCTCGGACCTTTTCAATAGCGATACTTCCGTTTTCCGCGGCGTCCACCAAAAATCCGGCGTCCTCCAGCAGTTCCATTTCGATCTCCAGATTGATAGCGTTGTCTTCCACCACCAAAATCCGGTGGGGGTCCTGACGCCGACCGTTTTTCCGGGGCTTGAACGCCTCCGGTTCACTGTCAGGATGCGGGAGACCCAAACTGAGCGTGACAGTAAACTGACTGCCGTTCCCGGGCGTGCTTTGGACGTTGATTTTGCCGCCCATTAGATCCACGATACTCTTGGCAATGGTCAAACCCAGTCCAGTACCGTCCACGCCGCTCATGGTGGTATTTTTTTCCCGTTCGAAGGGTTCGAAGATATGAGGCAGAAACTCCTGGCTGATGCCGGCGCCGGTATCCTTGACGGCAAAATGATAGACGGCGTACTCGACAGAAGCGCGTTCCTCCGCAAAGGATATGGTGGCCAGTCCGCCCGCGGGGGTATATTTGACGGCGTTCTCCGCGAGGCGAGTCAGCAGGAGCGTCAGATGATAGCGGTCGCAGTAGACCATATCATGCTCCAGTCCCTCCAGATCCAGAAGAAGCGAGATCTGTTTCTCCTCGGCTCGGGGCAGTACGGAGGCGTGCAGGCTGCGTCCCAGCTCCGACAGGCTGCACAGCGTCTCCTCCACATGGCCGTCGGCGGTGTTCAGGTGGGAGAACTGGAGCACATCGTCCAGCAGGTTCAGCAGACGGTTCCCGGCGGATTCGATCATATCCAGATATTTTCCTGTTTTTTGGGTATCAGACAGATGATTTTTTGCCAGGGCCGTAAACCCGGCAATAGCATTCATCGGGGTCCGGATATCGTGGGACATGTTGGAGAGAAAGACATCTTTTGCCGCGTTGGCGGCCTTTGCCTGACTGAGCGCATTTTGCAGCAGTTTATTTTGTTCCAGACCGTGCCGGATCTCCTCGTCCACGCTGCGGCAGCCCAGTACGATCTGTGAGATATGCTTCATGCTGCCGACGTTGACGAACCGGAATTGCAGATATTCCGACGTCCCGCGTCCGGCCCGGTAGTTGAGGTGGTAGGTGCGCTGATTGATAAGGCGTTTGCGCAGGACATCCGGGTCCAGGGCGTTGGCGACCAGCGCACGGTCTGCCGGGTTGACCCATGCGGCGACATAGTTGGCGGCAAAGCCGGTAAAGGAACAGGTCTCGGTGTCATCGCCGTCAAACATATCTTTGATTCTGCTTCCGGCCTGATAGGGGAGGATGCGGTTGCTGTCCAGATCGACGTAGAAGAGGGAGTCGTAGTCGATGCTCAGACCTTGGATCATCTCCAGACGGCGCATATGTTCCCGATTGATGCTGTCTATTTTTTCCCGCTGAAGGCGGCGTTTTTCGGTGGCATCGGCGATGAAGACATAGAATATGCCGCCGGTTCCGGGGGTTTCCACATAATGGCCGAAGTCCTCGACCCACCGGACGCCGCCGCCTTTGGGGAGCACCCGATACTCCACATAATCCTGTGCATCCTCGTTCCGGGCGATTTGCTTCTGGATACTCCGCTCCACTTCCTCCACGTCGTCAGGATGGACGAGTCCGTCAAAGGTATTGCCGGTATACGCGCAAAATTCCGCCATTGTCTGACAGTTCAGGATTTTCAGGAGGGCGTGGTTGGCGTAGAGAATGACGCCGTCTCCTGCGAGGGACGCGAAGAAGCCGCCGGGCATCGCGTCGATAAACTTCTGGAAGCCGGCCGCCTGTGGAC
>CAMWSZ010000174.1 GCA_947177005.1 uncultured Clostridia bacterium
TGGAAGTTTGAAAACGGCGTGGCGGGCTTTGGCTTCCTGGCCCTGGCGGTCATGATCTTCGGTCAGTGGAAACCGGTCAATATCGGTCTGGCGGCACTGCTGTTCGGCCTGTTCCGGGCACTGTCCAACGTATATACCGGCTTCAGCGTGCTGGTGGCCCTGAACCTGCCCAGCACGGTGTACAATATGTTCCCGTATATCATCTCTCTGATTGTTCTGGTGTTTGTGTCCAAGAAGTCCAGAGCCCCCAAGGCGGAAGGAATTCCATACGACAAGGGCCAGCGGTAATCTGACGGAAGGAGATAAACCATGAAAAACTATTCCGAGGACGCCAGCCGCCAGTATCACATTCAGGTCGCCGGGGGCGAGGTGGGACGCTATGTCATCCTGCCCGGCGACCCCAAGCGGTCCGTAAAAATCGCGCAGTATTTTGAAAACCCCGTCCTGGTGGCGGATAACCGGGAGTACGTGACCTATACCGGTACGCTGGACGGCGTGAAGGTCAGCGTCACCTCCACCGGCATCGGCGGACCGTCCGCCTCCATCGCCATGGAGGAGCTGGTCCGCTGCGGCGCGGATACTTTTGTCCGTACCGGCACCTGCGGCGGAATGCAGACGCCGGTAAAGAGCGGCGATATCGTCATTGCCACCGGTGCCGTCCGCATGGAGGGCACCAGCCGGGAATATGCACCCATTGAGTTCCCAGCCGTGGCGGACCTGTCCGTAACCAACGCACTGACCGCCGCCGCCGCAAAGAAAGGCTTTGCTTTCCACACCGGCGTCGTCCAGTGCAAAGACTCCTTCTACGGTCAGCACGAGCCGGAGGTCAAACCGGTAAGCTATGAGCTGCTCAGCAAGTGGGAGGCGTGGAAACGTCTGGGCTGTCTGGCCTCCGAAATGGAGTCCGCGGCACTGTTCGTTGTGGCCAGCGCCCTGCGGGTACGGTGCGGCTCCTGCTTCCTGGTGGTGGCCAATCAGGAACGGGAAAAGCTGGGCATGGAAAATCCGGTGGTCCACGACACCGACAGCGCTGTTCAGGTAGCCGTGGAGGCCGTCCGGGAACTGATCCGCACAGACCGGGAAAAGAAATAAGACGGAGGAGACCTGTCAATATGGATAGCAAAGAAATTCTGAAGCATGTAGACCACACCCTGCTGTTGCAGGGTTCCACCTGGGCGGAGATCCGGCAGATCTGCGACGACGCCGTGACATATGGCACCGCTTCTGTCTGCATTCCCCCCTGCTATGTGAAGGAAGCCAGCGAATACCTGAAGGGCAAAATGGCCGTCTGTACAGTGACCGGCTTTCCCAACGGCAACGTGACCACCGCCGTCAAGGAGTTCGAGACGAAGGACGCCATTGCCAACGGCGCGTCGGAGATCGACATGGTGATCAATATCGGCTGGCTGCGCGACAAACGCTATGACCTGGTGGAAAACGAAATCCGTACATTGAAGGCGGCCTGCGGGGACAGAATACTCAAGGTTATTATAGAGACCTGCCTGCTGACGGATGAGGAAAAGGTCAAAATGTGTGAACTGGTAACCAGCGCCGGTGCGGACTATATCAAGACCTCCACCGGATTTTCCAAGGCGGGAGCCACGTTTGCAGATGTTGAACTGTTTGCCAAACATGTGGGGCCCGGTGTGAAGATCAAGGCCGCGGGCGGCATTTCCTCGCTGGAGGACGCAGAAAAGTTCCTGACGCTGGGCGCGGACCGTCTGGGCACCAGCCGGATCGTGAAGCTGGTGAAGAACGAAGCGGCCTCCGGATATTGAGCCGGACCGTCTTAAGATGCAGGCGTTTCAGGTTCATGACAGAAGGAGTTATAGATGAATGCAACATATCAAAAGCTGGAAGCTTGTTTGAAGAGCGTTCGGGCTAAAACCGGTTTTAAGCCGGAAACCGCTTTGATTCTCGGCTCCGGCCTGGGAGACTTTGCCGATGAGATCCAGATCGAACAGGCTGTTGATTACAGCGAGATCACCGGATTTCCTACCTCTACGGTAGCCGGTCACAGGGGCCGGTTTGTGTTCGGTTACATAGAGAGCGTGCCTGTCGTTGTCATGCAGGGACGGGTTCACTACTATGAAGGCTACCCCATGACGGATGTCGTGTTGCCTGCCCGGCTAATGGGCATGTTGGGCGCAAAAAAGCTGATTCTTACCAATGCCGCGGGCGGTTTGAACCCGGATTTCAAGCCCGGCGACTTCATGCTGCTCACGGATCATATTACCACAGGCGTTCCCAGTCCGCTGATTGGTGAGAACCTGAAGGAGCTGGGACCCAGATTCCCCGACATGAGCGAGGTCTACAGCCTGCGAATGCGGAATATTGTAAAGGAACAGGCCCAGAATCTGGGCATCTCCCTACAGGAGGGCGTTTACGTTCAGCTTACGGGCCCCAGCTACGAAACGCCCGCCGAGGTCCGCATGTGCCGGATCTGGGGCGGCGACGCAGTAGGGATGAGCACCGCCTGCGAGGCAATGGCGGCCCGTCATATGGGGCTGGAGATCTGCGGTATTTCCTGCATCACCAATATGGCCGCCGGTATCTCCCGTCAGCCGCTGAGTCATCAGGAGGTCCAGGAGACGGCAGACCGCGTGGCGGTTCAGTTTAAGAAGCTGATTACCGCTGTAACCGTCAATATCTGACTGAGGGACTATAATGACACAGATTTTGCACGGCCATATCCTGCATACGCCGCAGTTCGGCAGACTGGAGGTCATCCCGGACGGATATATCGTTCTGGAGGAGGGGGGCATTGCGGGCCTTTACAACACTCTGCCGAAAAAATACGCGGCAATGCCGCTGGAGGATTACAGCGACTGTCTGATTATGCAGTCCTTTGCGGATATGCACCTCCACGCCCCGCAGTACCCGATGCTGGGCATGGGAATGGATCTGCCTCTGCTGGACTGGCTGAATACTTATACCTTCTGCACAGAGGCGCGGTTTCAGGATACCCTCTATGCCCGGCGGGTCTGCCGGCAGCTGGCGGAAGATCTGATTTCCTCCGGCACAACCCGTGTGAGTGTGTTTTCCTCACGGCACACTGACGCTACTCTGATCCTGATGGAAGAGCTGGAACGGGCCGGTGTGACAGGATTTGTGGGAAAGGTCAATATGGACCGCAGCGGCGGTCCCGTTCAGGAATCCACGGACGAGTCCGTTTCCGAGACGCGGCGCTGGCTGGAAAACTGCCGGTTTGCGCATGTGAAGCCAATTCTGACGCCCCGCTTTACTCCCTGCTGTACGGATACGCTGTTGAAGGAGCTGGGCAGACTGGCGGCGGAACAGAACCTGCCGGTTCAATCACACCTGTCAGAGAACACCGGTGAGATCGCTCTGGTAAAGGAACTGCATCCGGACTGCCATCAGTACTGGGAAACCTACCACAAATACGGTCTCTGGAAGAAGGGGACTTTAATGGCCCACTGTGTCCACAGCGGCCGGGAGGAACAGGAAGCAATGGCGGAATATGGCGTAACAGCGGTCCACTGTCCGGCCTCCAACGTGAACCTTTGCAGCGGAACGGCCCCGGTGCGGGAGCTGTTGAACCGGGGCGTCCATGTGGCGCTGGGGTCCGATATCGCGGGCGGGGATCTGCTGGCAATGAATCGAGTGATTGTCATGTCGATTCGGGCGTCAAAGATTGTACAAATCGCAACGGGCGCACCGTTTTTGACCGTACCGGAGGCGTATTGGCTGGGTACGACGGCGGGACACCAGTATTTTGGCGGCGGAGCCGGTTTTCAGGCGGGCTGCAAGCTGCACGCGGTGGTTGTTGACGACAGCGCTATGCCGGAGCCCGCCCGGAAACTGGACCTGACAGAGCGGTTTGAACGGTCGGTATATCTAATGGACAAACGTCATATTAAAGCTGTGTACAGCGAGGGCAGAAAGATTTCACTGCAAAAATAAAGCTGAACCCTGACGGCCTGCCTACAATCAGACAGACCGTCAGGGTTCAGAGCTTTTCACAGCAATCAAGGCGATTTCTTTGATTCCCCGTCTGCCGGTGGATGCGCCCAATCATACACCGCCTGGGCGGCGGTTTTCGGCACGACTGTTTGCAGCTCCTCCAGACTGGCTTCTTTAATGGCCTTCAAGCTTTTGAACCGTTTCAGCAGGGCGGTCCGGCGGGCCTCCCCCACGCCGGGGATTGCGTCCAGCGACGATCCCCGCACGCTTTTCCCGTGGCTTTCCCGGTTGAACGTAATGGCGAACCGGTGGGTTTCCTCCTGGATACGTCCGATGAGCGCGAAAACGGCTTGATATTTCTGGATACCAATTTCCCGGCCCTCCGGGGTTACCAGCGCCCGGGTCCGGTGGCGGTCGTCCTTGACCATTCCGAACACCGGCACGGCCAGCCCAAAGCGTCCCTCGACGCGCTGGGCGACTTTTGCGTGCTGCACGCCGCCGTCGATGAGAAACACATCCGGCAGGGGCAGGAACCGTTTATCCTGTTCCATATAGTGGGTGAGCCGCCGGGTGAGAACCTCCTCCATGGAGGCGTAATCGTCCGGACGGCCGTCCAGACCCTTGATCCGAAAACGCCGGTAACGGTTCTTTGCGGGCTTTGCGCCGTGAAACACCACCATTGATGCTACGATATCCTCCCCGCCGGTGTTGGAGATATCAAAGGATTCCAACCACTCCGGGGCTTTTTCCAGCAGGAGCAGCTTTCCCAGCAGCTCCAGAGTTTTGTTGGACCGTTCCTGACTGGTCGTCTGACGTTCCGCCTCCTCCCGGGCGTTGCCGGCGGCCATTTGCAGCACCTGCGCCCGTTCGCCGCGCTGGGGAACTTTGATGAGCACCTTATGACCGGCCTGTTCGGAAAGGAGCTGTTCCAGAACCTCCTGGTCCTCCACCGCTTCCGGGATACAGATTTCTTTTGGCAGCGCCCGCCGTCCGCCGTAGTATTGCAGCAGCAGAGCGGATAAAATTTCCCCGCCGGATTCCAAGCCGCATGGGGAAAACAGTTCGGTTTCCTTACCGGTCAGCTTGCCCTCCTCGTAGTGCAGGACGGCGTAGCAGCATTTTGTCTCCAGATACAGTCCCCAGACGTCGAAGTCCGAACAGACACCGGAAATAATTTTCTGCCGTTTGCTCAGCACGCGGATGGCGTCGATGCGGTCCCGCAGGGCGGCGGCCTCCTCGAAACGCAGGTCCTCCGCAGCGGAGAGCATTTCCTCCTGGAGCTGCGTGGTGACGGGCCGGATTTTCCCCTCCAGCAGCTGCGCGGCCAGATCAATCCGACGCCGGTACTCCTCCGCGCTCATCTCCGGACGGCAGAAGCCGTCGCAGCGGCCCATGTGGTGGTTGAGGCAGGGCCGCTCTTTGCCGATGTCCCGCGGGAACGACTTATGGCAGGAGGGCAGGCGCAGGGCCTGACAAATGGCGTTCAGCGCAGCGCGGGTCTCACTGCGGCCGCCGTAGGGGCCGAAGTATCTGGCCCCGTCGTCTGCCGGACGGTTCACCAGAGTAAATTTAGGGTAAGGCTCCCGGCTCAGCCGCACCAGCGGATAGCCCTTATCGTCCTTGAGAAGGATATTGTACCGGGGCATATACTGTTTTATGAGGGCGTTTTCCAGCACGAGGGCCTCGAATTCGGACCCGACAATAATGGTGTCGAAGTGATCGACCTGTCCCACCATGGCGTGGGTTTTGAGGTTATGTCCCCGTCCGGCCTGAAAGTACTGGCTGACGCGGTTTTTCAATTTTTTCGCTTTTCCCACATATATGACGGTTCCCTCCCGGTCGTGCATGAGGTAGACGCCGGGGGCGAGGGGGAGGCTGTTTGCTTTTTCCAGCAGCTGGGCTTTATCCATAGAGCAGTCCTTTCCGAAAAGAAAAAGACTGTTTCGGAGACCGAAACAGTCTTTCACCTGTGCATCTCATTCGCCGAAATCACCGGAGCGCACCAGCTCGGCCAGAGCCTCGACAGCTTCCTGCTCATCGGAGCCGTCAGCGATGAGGGTGATGGTGGTACCCTTCACGATACCGAGGGACAGCACGCCCAGCAGGCTTTTCGCATTGACGCGGCGTTCGTCCTTTTCGACCCAGATCCCGCTCTTGAACTCATTGGCCTTGCGGATGAAGTAGGTGGCAGGCCGTGCATGCAGGCCGACCTCGTTGTTAATGGTGACTTCCTGAGTATACATAGACCTATTATCTCCTCTTCAATCTCAATCTGCATACACGAATGACAGCCGGAGACCCCGGCCACGCTCTAAGGATATTTCATATGTTAACAAATTTCCCTCTCCGCGTCAACGGCACATTCAACAAAATTGTCCGTCTGCAAAAGAATTTTGCACACCGTTTTGTGGGAATTTTTACGAAAATGCCCTTCCCTTCCCCCGGTCAAGGGCCATATCCCCTGTGGCGGCACGTATTCCCTGCGGCGCGGGAGCGTATGTTTCCACCTCCTCATTATATGGGCCGGGGGGCCGGATGTTCCTCCCGGCCCATATTTTTACTGCTTGAGCTCCACCACGGTGACGCCGTCCTCTCCCTCGCCGTACCGGCCCAGGCGGAAGGACTTCACGGACGGGTGGCGCTTGAGCTGCTGATGGACCGCCTTGCGC
>CAMWSZ010000175.1 GCA_947177005.1 uncultured Clostridia bacterium
TTGCAGAACAATTTGAATATTACGAATGTTTATACTGAAAATTGATTTCCGTGTCCCGATTGCTTTAGACTAATGCGCACGATTCCACAATTCAGCAGTAAGCGGGACCAGATCCGCACTGTTTTCAACTGGGACAACCCAGCGTTCCATTCCCACATCCAGACCAATTCCCTGCGACTTGACGGAGTATCCCACCACGATAACAGGCACACCGGCAGAATAGGCGGCAATAGAGGCGTGGGTGCGGCAGCAGACCAGTATCGCACATTTGGAAATAAGATATTTTCGCTGGGCGGCGTTCAAATGCGCCGGTGCCCAGCAGATGCGGGAACGCTCAGACGGCGTCAACAACTGCTCCAGCTCCTCCAGAGCCTGCTTATCATCGTCTGCCGGCGTTGTAACGTGTGGGATCATCAGCAGAGCGTCCGCACGTGCTGATAACCAATGCGCACATTCCGCAAAATGGTACAGCAATTGCTTTGACCGGCGCAGGACCATCGGACTGAGGTTCAGCGCGGCAGTATGCTCCCCAAAATTTTCCGGCAGCGGCACCGGTTCCGGCAGCAGGGAAAATGCGGGATCTTTGGCCTGTGTGACCTGTGTGATTCCGTGTTTTCTCAGCGCGGCGGCAGTCAAACCTTCCCGGGCATAAATATGGTCATGTTCGGAGAGAACGCGCTTCATCTCTCCGTTGATCTGCTCCGGCTCAATAGAGCATCCCCACAAAATGCTTTTCCCGCCGCGCTCTTTTGCCGTCCGGTGAAAAATACTCTGCCTGTGCCAATTGGGATAGCAGTAGTTATCTCCGCCGATGCCTACGCAGATCGTGTCCCTGTCAATCTCCGCCAGAGCTTCCCTGTAAATTTTCGCAGCAATTCGTTCTTTTGCCGCAAAGCCTTCTGCGGCCCGTTCTTCGGGAACCAGCGACAGACTGGCGGGGATCAGTTTATCCACCAGTTTATCCAGACCAAATTCCCGGTCTTGTTCCGGGAAATGCGTGGACAGCAGAACCGGGCCGCCTGCCTGCCGGAAGACAGGGACGCTTGTACGTACAATGGCCTCCGCGCCGTGATTGTATGCGCCGCCGTGACCATACAATAAGATTTTTTTCATTGATAACAGGTTCCTCATTCCTTATAGAATGTCACTGTTGATGATCTCTGTAAACTCCTCCGCGCCGCGTGTATTTAAATGTGTAAGATCCATAAATACTTCGGGTCTGTCCGCAAAAAAACCGGCATAATCAAAAATCTTGAAAGCATATCCAGTATCCGCCCGAACCCCTTGCAAAATAGTATAAAATTTCTCTTTCTTTTGAAAAAAAGCCGCTCTTGACGGCTGGTCAATTCCTCTTAAATAAAATGGCGGGATAATCAGAACCGGTGTAATATGGTTTTCTGCCAAGCTGTGTAGAAATTGGGTAAAAAGCGCCCGATTTTCCGCGGCTGTCTCATCGTAATTGCGAAACCAGATTTTATTCAATACAGCCTCTCCGTCGTTCCCCTGATAAACTGCCCGGCTTTGATATCCAAACTTTTTAAAATGATAAAACCGGGATAGTTTTTCCCCAAACATTTTATAATTTGTGATATAGCTGGCCGCACCGGGAACCTGATCGGAATGATGCCAGTCGTTCAGCCTCCATACGGAGAAAATGTAGCCGGTTCGATACAGGTACAGAAACCGTGACATATCGTAGTCGAAGTAGTAATATGGAAAGACTAAAAATGCTGTTTTTACAGCGGATAAAAGCCCCTCTCCAGCCATATGCCGGTATATTTGGAAATTGTAATACAGGTCCAGACTGGACCAGGAGCAATCAAAAAAGCGGCGGTTTAATTGTTCAATCCGAATATCGCGGAGGGAGTACGACAGTCCAAATATTAGTCCTTCCTCTTCCACATAGCGCTCCTGAATATCGGCAATCAAATCCAACTGGCATTTTTCAGAATTCCGGTGCAAAAACATGACCGGATCAATTATTTTCTCATTTGGAACGCCTTGGGCTAACAGATACTGCCGCATTTTTTCCAAAACATCATCCTGAAAGTGAAGCAGAATAATATAGTCAAATTCCACCCTGAAAAGCTCCTGCGGCGTAAAAAATGGCTTTTCTTCCAGAACATCCTCTGCATAGTGCGAGTCGGAGCAGCCAATGATTTCATAACTGCTGTCCAAAAAATACTCTATGTCCCTTCGCAGTTCAATGCTTCCAACACCGTATAGAATGATCTTTTTCATACGGCGGACTCTTTCTGTGTCAAAATATACCGGCGCATATAGTCCCGCTCAAACTCCTCTATGTAGGGCGAATGATAGAATGCCTCCTGATGCCTGGTCAGTTCAGCAATGACGTAGGCTAACTGGTCCCGGCAGTTCTCCAGATGATTGCTGATAATCTTGTTGCACATGGAGATCTGATAGGACCATTCACTGTACTGCGCATAGCCGCCTATCTCCGGCAGCAACGCAGAGAGATATGCCGTCCTCTCACGAAACACAGCAAAATATTCATCCAACTGTTCCGGTGTCAGAAGAGCGTCGTTGGTGGTGAAAGCCGAATTGTTGCCCGGATGCCGGTAGCAGTAGTATTTGGGATCGCCTTTTCCCGCAACCCGGGAAGCATTAGCAAAATGTTTATAAATGACAGAAATATCGTCATACCTGCTGTTCTCCAAAAAAGGGATCTTTTCCAGCAGGCGGCGGCTGAACAGCTTGGACGGCATACCGGAATTATACTTTTTCCGCTTCAGAAGCGTCACAACCGCCTCGGCGGCATCCATGACCAGTTCTTCTTCAAAAACGCAGTTGGGGAAAGTCTGACCGTCTACCACCTTATAAGAGCCGCATAGAGAGATTTCCGCATCATACGCGGCGGCCAACGTCAAGAGGTATTCCAGCATATCCGGTTCAATCCAGTCGTCGTCGTCGAGAAAGGTGATAAACCGGCCCGTTGACAAACGGACGCCGCAGTTTCTTCCCGCCCCGATGGTGCTTTTGGGGATGGATACAACCCGCACTCTGCTGTCAATACGCTCATAAGCCTGCGCCACTGCGCGGCTGCCGTCGGTTGAGCCATTATCAACAATAATAAATTCAAAATCCGGGAAGGTTTGGCAGAGCACAGACTTGATTGCCCGTGCGGCATACTGCTCCCGGTTATAGGTCAGCATAATCACGCTGATCTCCGGACGCTTATTCATCCTGCACACTCCGTTCTGTCAGGCGCGTTCTGAACGCAGCGAAGTCCATATCCTCCGGTAGAATGCGCTCCCATTCGGTCAGCTCGGTTTCCGCCCCCTGATAATCCCCGCTTTGCAACAAAAGCTCAATAAAATATTTGGAATAGTATAGATACTCTGCTTGATTTTGCAGCAGGGCGGAGACCATCTGTGCCAGAACCACGGGAAATACCTGGCTGCAATCAGTGGAAAGCAAACTGTCAAGCTGCTGCAATACGGCTTGATAGTCCTGTCCGGCCAAGTATGATACCGTTTTAGGTGTCCGTTTCAGATACCAGAGCAGATGCTCCTCCGCAATCAGTTGTGAGAAGTCTGGATTCAGCTGCCGGTATACCTCTGCCAGCGCCGGAACGCAGACTGCTGTGTACGCATCCCTTTGATCTTCCAGCCATTGCAGGATATTGCGAAGAAATTCCAGCTTATTGTTTTCTGTAGTGCCGAAAACGGTCATATTCGCCGCAAACATCTCTTTTGTGACAGAATTCGACAGCATTTTTCCAAGGTTAGCCAGCTTCTCCTGCAACGGCAGCCATGCATGAAACAGAACGCGTAGCGTGTCATTGAGGGCATTAAAATACACCACATATAAAAAACTTAAATTCCGTTCCGATACTTTGCCGCAGAGCTGCACTAAAAAATCAATCGCCCGTTCATGCAAAATGACATCCGACTCCACCCGCCCCGGAATCCACTGATGCGATACTGATTTGTTAGAAATTGTGTAGGAATGCAGGACTTTTGCATACACGCCGAAACATTTTGCCGCTTTCGCACATTCCATAACATTGGCAGTATCTCCTCCGTAAGCCTTTGGATACCAGTCTGGCATCTCCGTTTCTACCCGTACTGCCGCAGCCTTTGCACTATACAACTTACCCCAGACCTGACGAAGATTCCAATGAATTGTCGGGAAATAAAAATTCAGGGAGTCAGGCGTATTAATAATTACATCTTTTTCCAAAAGCCGTCCGCCAAGCGTATGCCCGTCGCTGTCGACAAATATTGTGCCGCAGGCCGCTAATTCTAAGCTGTTATTTTGCATAAAGGACAACATTTCCTCAAAAAAAGTAGAGAAATACGCATCGTCTGCATCCAGAATGCAAAAATAGCTGTCAGTTGGGATTTTTTTTGACAGATTCCAAAAGCCCTGATTTTCCTGAAAGGAAAAGTTGGTTTGGCTATAGTATGGTTTGATCCGTTTATCCTTACGGGCATAGTTCTGGATCAATGTGCGGGTATGGTCTGTTGAGCCGTTGTCTAAAATATGGTACTCAAATTCCTGATAAGTCTGATTTAATACGCTGTCCACTGCCCGTTTCAGGGTTTTTTCCGCGTTGTAGGCACACGTTCTAATATAAACCATTTCCGATTTCCTCTTTAATGCGTCCGGATATGTCCGGTAAGACCGTTTCGTTCAGTGTAAATGCCGCAATAAACTGCGTCAAACCGCGCCGGGTCAAAATCCTGGAAGGACACAAAACCGCTTACACGGGGATTATGCAGATAGATTTCCCGAAACCTTTCGTCGCCTGCTACTGTGAATTGGGTAAAGCGGTTTCTGATATACAGCTCATTTAGCAAAATATCCGTAAAACTGGGGGAAACGCATTGCAGTACAGCCGCTGTACGGTAGGGCTTTGACTTTTGCAGGAGTATACCTCTGTTTCTGACAGGGCGGTTGAAGATATCCAGTACATACCCGCTCCTTCCCTGCGGAACCTCTGCGCCCAGCAGCTCCAATATGGTCGGATAGATATCCAATGTACGCATTTCCGTTATCCCGGTATGCCGGATGTCCTTTCCGGCAGCAATAAACGTCCCCTTCAGGCCATGGGCTGTAAAGAGCAGCGCACCGTTCCTGGCCTCAAAGGCGATATAGCCGTTTGGCAGCCAGATCACCTCGTCCCGCGCCGCAAACGCCTCCCGGCGGATGTTTTCATTGGAGCAGTGAACCAATTCGTTAAAATTCGACATACCGTGGTCTGACAGTACGATCACATTTTCAGGCCGGAGAGCTTCCAGCCACTTGCCCACATACCGGTCCAGCAGGCGGTAGGCCTTGACCAGTACATCACAGCTGTCACAGTACATAGCGCAGTGTCCGATCAAATCCGTCGTCGGCGTGTAAAAATAGAGCACATCCACTGGACGGTGTTCCTGTATACGGCACATAGCACGGAAGAAAAATTCCAATTCTTCTTCAAAATTTTGCAGTGCGTCCTGAAAATGATACGTCTCAATTACCCGCCAGGCTAATTCCGGGTCTAGCCGAAGTTGCTCAAAGACATACCCTTGCTGTGCCAGCGTGCGCGGGTACAGCCGTGGCGGGACCTGCCCCGGAATCAACTCCAGAAGAGAAGTGTCACACGCCTGCAAAGTTCTCGGCGATGTCCGCACAGGTACAGGCGCCTCAATCATTTTGTAACGGGCGGACACTGCATAGCCCGCTATAGGCACCGGGTTCACACAGCAGTCCGCTGCCCACAGCCCTACTGTCAGGCTGTGTTCATTTAGCACCTGCCAGAAAGGCCGCAGGTTCCGGAACCGTTCCATAGAGGGTGTCCGGCAGCCATCCCCGGCCAAAACTGTAATATGATGCTCCCATGGCGCAAGGCCTGTATAGATCGACGCCCAGTTCATTTCACTGAGATAGGAGCCTTGATATCCTTTCTGTACATATGCCGGGTAGGCGGCATATGCGCCCCGGTTAATCAGTCCAGACAAATTGGGGTATTGGTCCAAATTTTGAAATATATAGCTGGGACATACGCCGTCAGCCCCGATAATCAACGCTTTCAACATTTCAACTGCTCTCCGGCCGGATAGCGCTTTGCAGCATCCTTCGTACCATAGTATCCGTTGCAATAGTCGCAGGCCGTAATGGAATGGGCCTGCATCAATACCGTTAACTTTCGCCGTTTTTCTTCTGATGATACAGTTTGATCGAAGAGATCCAGATAATCCTCACTCTGCAGAGGCACCTTTCCTAACTCCGTACCCCGAATGGAACGGCCACACCAGTGCATCTGTCCATTTCGGACGTACCAGGAGCCGCCCCGGCATACATGGGAGCAAGTGGAAAAAATTCTCTCGTTCTCCGTTTTGTTTCGGTGGTGAGGAACAAAATCTCCGTTATCCACCCAGCCGTCGCAGTATTGATCTTCACCGTAGTATTTCAGATATTTGTGTGGAATGTGCTTTTCCTCCAGCATGTGAAGGTTTTTTTCCGCCACCTCCGGGCGAACCCCGTAATCCGAACAGTGGACCATTGCCTGCCCCATATGC
>CAMWSZ010000176.1 GCA_947177005.1 uncultured Clostridia bacterium
AGCCCTTTGTAAGGAAGGCATCCATCACTTTGGCACAGCTATACCAACAATCGCATTTGAATATTACGAATGTTTATACTGAAAATTGATTTCCGTGTTTAACTCCAAAAAGCACTTGTATATTGCTGCCGAATCGTATATACTGTTTCCCACAAGACACCACTCCTGTTTGTGATTGTGCTGTTGGTTGGCATTAACAGTATATATCACTTTTTCTGTGGAGTCTTGTCTTTTTGGGCATTATGTCAGTTTTGCTCATTTATAGTTTCAGAAGAAGCAATTCCGCCCGCAAAGCGGAAAACGTTATAGGGAGATTTTCTGATGATTATCAAAAACGGCAAACTGTTCAGGGGCAAAGCTTTCCAAAAGGCGGACATACGCTTTGAAAAAACTACTATTATCGAGACCGGCGTCATGGATACCCCCGGCGATTTCGACGCCTCCGGCTGTTATGTGATCCCCGGCCTTGTGGATATCCATACCCACGGCGCGGCAGGCGAGGACTTTTCCGACGGCAGATCAGAGGGCCTCCAGTCTCTGGCAGACTACTATGCCGCTCACGGCGTTACCGGTTATCTGGCCACAACCATGACACTCCGGGAGGAGACACTGACGACTGCGATGCACGCCCTTCGGGATTTCCGGCGCACGGGCGGTGCGAAATGTCTGGGCGTACATCTGGAGGGACCGTTTCTCAGCTATGCCAAACGCGGCGCACAGGCGGCGGAAAACCTGCGGAAACCGGACACCGCTCTGTTCCACCGGCTGAACGAGGCTTCCGGCAATCAGGTGAGACTGGTGACGGTGGCGTGCGAGGAGGAGGGTGCGCTGGACTTCATCCGTCAGGTCTCAAAGGTCTGCACCGTGTCGCTGGGCCATACCACGGCGGATTATGACACAGCGATGAAGGGCTTTGCCGCTGGAGCCACCCACGCGACACATCTGTATAACGGTATGCCGTCCCTGCTGCACCGTGCGCCCGGCGTCATCGGCGCGGCCTTCGACAGCGGGGCCAGCGTGGAGCTGATCTGCGACGGCCTGCATATTCATCCCGCCGTCATCCGCGCCACGTACCGGCTTTTTGGGGACAGGCTCAATCTGATTTCCGATTCCCTGCGCTGCGCCGGGATGCCCGACGGCAGCTATGAGCTGGGCGGCCAGCTGGTCGAGGTGAGGGACCGCAGGGCTGCCCTTTCGGACGGCACGCTGGCAGGCAGCTCCATTTCCCTGCTGGACGCCGTGCGCAACATGACGGCTTACGGTTTACCGCTGGAGGCGGCGGTGTATGCGGCGTCCACAGCGCCTGCGGAAGCGGCCGGGCTGCGCCATACAGGTGCGCTGGAGGCCGGACGGGCAGCGGATCTGGCCGTGCTGGACGCCCGGCTGAATTTAAAAGCGGTGTTTGTGGACGGCGAACGGGTCGTTTGACTGCTTTTGACTGTGTTCGCCGGAGACGGTCAAAACCGCTATGCACTGTCTTTTTACACAAAAATCCTGCTGGTTTTTTGTGATATTTGACGATTGTTTTGGAAAGAAAATTTCAAATTTATACAATATGAACGTTGAAAAAAATTTGGGAAACTGCTAGAATATAGCCAGTTTAGGAGAGAAACCTAGACTGTTGTATCGTTTTTCCTCAATCTTCTCCATCAAGAACAACCCCGCCTTCCCAGAAGGCGGGGTTGTTCTAATCCGTCCCTTTGGCAGCAAGCACTTTTTGCAGGGTTTTTAACAGACAGCGCGGTTTACAAGGAGAAAATTTTCTTGTATACTACAAATAAGAGCATTTCAAACATGAGAAGAGGGGGATTTTTTATGCGCTTTGCAAAAATGAACGGTGCGGGCAATGATTTCATCATCCTGAACAACATGGACCGTAAAATCCCGGCCAGCCGGTTTCCGGAGATCGCTCAAGTCCTGTGCCGGCGGCGGATGTCTGTCGGCGCGGACGGTCTGATGGTGGTGGAACCGGCGGAACAGGGCGGCGATTTCCGGATGCTGTTCTACAACGCCGACGGTTCTGCGGGGGAGATGTGCGGCAACGGGGCACGCTGTATCTGCCGCTACGGCTGTGAGCACGGTCTGGCCGGAGAGACGCAGGCGGTCGAATCCCCCTCCGGAATGGTACGGGGACAGAGAATCGACCGGCGAAATTACCGTATCCGCCTCACCGATCCCAGCGTCACGGAGCTGGAAAAGTCTGTAGAAGCCTGCGGCAGAATGTGGCCCTGCTCCTATGTCGAGCTGGGAGATCCCGGCCTCCCCCACGCCGTCGTTCCATATCCCGGTCTTGCGGACCGCACGGCGGAACAGCTGCGGGAGTTGGGCTGTGCGCTTCGCTGGAGCAAGGCGTTCCCAAAGGGGGCCAACGTCAATTTTTACGATATTACAGGCCCTGACCGTATCCGCCTGCTGACCTATGAGCGGGGCGTGGAGGATTTTACCTACGCCTGCGGCACCGGCACCGGCTCCACAGTGCTGGCATTGACGCTCTTGGGAAAGGTCAGCGGGAAAGATGTGGAGGTGGACTCTGCTGGCGGTACGATGCGCGTAACTATTGAGCGCACCGGGGACACGGCGGCTGTATGGCTCACCGGCCCGACAAACTGGGTCTGTGAGGGCGAGGTGCTGGACGATGATTTAATATGACTGTGAGGGCCGGCTGAATGAAAAACGCTCCCGGTTTCTCCGCCGGAAGCGTTTTTTCGTCTAATTCAGGAATTCTCCTACCGGACTGGTGTTATACTGCTTCTTGATCTCCAGAATGACCGTGCCGTCCGTCTGCACCTCTTCCCGCAGGATACGATACTGCGTTCGAAGCTTATCCAGCCGCGCCTTGTATTGGTCCACTTCCTCCTGCACCGCCTGGGCCGCGTACTGCGGACTGGTGCCTTCCTTGGGGGAAAATTGCAGTATCTGCTGCAAGCAGGCTGCTTTTACACGTTTCATCAGCTATAGCGCCTCCTCATTGAAGTTGCGTATATTATATCATTTTTCGCCCTTCTTTTGCAAATATAAAATGATATACAGGGAGAAAGTTTGGTGATTTAGCGCATACGGACGCCTGCTGTTTCTGTGCAAAATCATCATTAAACCGCCGCCGTGTACCCCGCCCGACGCAGGTTCCTCAGCGGGCTTTGTGCAATTTTTTGGTGTACGCGGCTTTTCAACATGCATTCTTTGTCAGAATTGCCTGCATTTTGCTCTGCAAACACGCTGGCCGTATGCAGGACATCTTTCAAACTCCTGCAAAACCGGTGTTTTGAACCTGCTGCTTTTCGTCAACCATACGAAAATAAAAATCTTCTCATTTTCCTGTTCACAAACTTTTTCAGCTGTGATACACTCACAGTATCCCAAATAAAACAACGGGAACACCCGACGCCATGATAAAAGGGAGGAAACCAATTATGGTAGAAGTGATAAAAAAAGGCGCGTATCTGGTCAACGGCCAGATCGTCTATGCGGACGCTGCCCAGGGGCAGGAGGCCGCCGCACGGGAAAAAACGATTGCCTATTCCATTCTGCGCGCCCACGATAAAAGCGCTGACCCGAAAAAAATGCGCATCAAATTCGACGCCCTCATTTCCCACGACATCACCTTTGTCGGCATCATCCAGACCGCAAAAGCCAGCGGTCTGAAACAGTTTCCCATCCCCTACGCCATGACCAACTGTCATAACAGCCTCTGCGCGGTGGGCGGCACCATTAACGAGGATGACCATGCTTTCGGCCTCTCCGCCGCCAAAAAGTACGGTGGCATCTACGTCCCGGCCAATCAGGCGGTGATTCATCAGTACGCCCGCGAGCGTCTGGCGGGGTGCGGCAAAATGATTCTGGGCTCCGATTCCCACACCCGTTACGGCGCGTATGGCTGTATGGGCATCGGCGAGGGCGGCGGCGAGCTGGTCAAGCAGCTTCTGGAAAATACGTATGACGTCGCGGCCCCGGAGGTCGTGCTGGTCTATCTGGACGGCAGGCCCCGCAAGGGCGTAGGACCGCAGGATGTTGCGATTGCACTGGTGGCCGCTACATTCCCAAATGGCGATGTTAAGAATAAGGTGCTGGAGTTTGTGGGTCCCGGTGTGAAGGAGCTGAGCTGTGACTACCGCATCGGCATCGACGTTATGACTACCGAGACCAGCTGCCTCACCTCCATTTGGGAGACTGACGAAACCATCAAGGCTTATTACGAGAATATCGGCCGTCCGGAGGCGTTTCAGGAGCTGCATCCGGCTGACGGCGCGTACTATGACAGCGTGGTGAAAATCGACCTGAGCAAAGTGGAATGTATGATTGCGCTGCCGTTCCATCCCTCCATTGCCTACACCGTACACGAGCTGCAAGCCGGTCCGGAACGTATTTTTGCCGAAGTCGAGGCCGCCTGCAACAAGCAGCTGGGCGGCAAGGTGACGATGAATCTGCGCCGGAACATCGTGGACGGCAAAGTCACCTGCGACCAGGGCGTGATTGTTGGCTGTTCCGGCGGCATGTATGAGAATATCGTGGAGGCCGCCGCGATTTTGAAGGGCCAGAGCATCGGCAACGGCTATTTCGATATGAGCGTCTATCCCTCCTCCACCCCGGTCAGTCTGGCTATTACGAAAAACGGGACCTCCGCCACGCTTATGGAAGCTGGCTGCGTGATGAAACCTGCCTTCTGCGGCCCCTGCTTCGGCGCAGGCGACACCCCCGCCAACAATGCCCTTTCGATTCGTCATGCCACCCGGAACTTTGCCAACCGCGAGGGCTCCAAGCCCGGCAACGGACAGATTTCCGCCGTTGCGCTTATGGACGCCCGGTCCATTGCCGCCACCGCACGCAATGGCGGTGTGCTGACTGCCGCAACGGATATCGACTATGATATGCCCACGGCGGAGGAGCTGGCCTATCACTATGACGGCAGCGTCTACGCCAAGCGCTGCTATGAGGGCTTTGGCAAAGCTGACCCGTCTGTGGAACTGCGCTACGGCCCCAATATCAAGGACTGGCCCCATATGCCGAAGCTGGAGGATGATTTGCTGGTCCGTCTCTGCGCGGTCATCCACGACCCCGTTACCACGACGGATGAACTGATTCCTTCCGGCGAGACCAGCAGCTACCGCTCCAACCCCATTGGCCTGAGCGAGTTTGCCCTGAGCCGCCGCGTACCCGAGTACGTGGAACGCAGCAAGGCGGTCCGCGGCATGGAGGAGGCCCGGGAGAAGGGCGAGGTTCCGGCGGAGGCTGCGGAGGTTCTGGCGAAGGTTGGCGGCAGCGCGGCCCATACGACCATTGGCTCCTGTGTGTTCGCCAACAGGCCCGGCGACGGTTCCGCCCGTGAACAGGCGGCGTCCTGCCAGAAGGTGCTGGGCGGCTTTGCCAATATCTGCTATGAGTACGCCACCAAGCGTTACCGTTCCAACTGCATCAACTGGGGCATCGTGCCCTTCACAATGGACGCCGGTACGGAGTTCCCCTGCGAGGACGGCGACTGGGTGTATATCCCCGGCGTGAAAAAGGCGATTGCCGGAGGCGTGGAAGATTTCTCCGCGCAGATCATCCGCAAAGACGGCACTGTCGGGACGCTGGCCCTGAAATGCGCCGGGCTGACGGCTAACGAACGGCTGATTTTGCAGGAGGGCTGCCTGATGAACTACTACGCCGCCGGTTACGGAAAAGACTGAAAGGAGTGCTGCTGCTATGGAAAAGATCAGGATGACCACGCCGCTGGTGGAAATGGACGGCGACGAGATGACCCGTATTTTGTGGGGGATGATTAAGGAAAAGCTGATTCTTCCCTTTGTGGACCTGAAAACGGAGTATTACGATTTGGGCCTGCTCCACCGGAACGAGACGAAAGATCAGGTGACCGTTGACGCCGCCAACGCCACGAAAAAATACGGCGTGGCCGTAAAATGCGCCACCATTACGCCGAATAAACAGCGGATGAAGGAGTATCCCCAGCTGACAGAGATGTGGAAAAGCCCCAACGGCACCATTCGTTCCATTTTGGACGGCACCGTCTTCCGTGCGCCTATCTGCATCGACGCCATTAAGCCGGTGGTGAAAAACTGGAAAAAACCTATTACCATTGCCCGTCACGCTTACGGCGATGT
Organism: uncultured Clostridia bacterium; assembly: GCA_947177005.1. Taxonomy (GTDB): domain Bacteria; phylum Bacillota; class Clostridia; order Oscillospirales; family Oscillospiraceae; genus Pelethomonas. The sequence continues at coordinate 6,099 of CAMWSZ010000176.1, forward strand.
GTATAAGAGCGTCGACTTCGTGACCACTGAGCCGGGCGTCTGCACCATGACCTTCAAGGGCGACAGCGGCGAGGAAAAGACTGTGACCGTCCAGAAGGTGGACGGCCCCGCCGTCTGGCAGGGCGCACATAATAAGGATAAATCCATTCGTTCCTTTGCCCGCGCCTGCTTCCAGTACGCCATTGACACAAAACAGGATCTGTGGTTCTCCACAAAGGATACCATTGCCAAGATTTATGACGGCGAATTCAAGAAAATTTTTGAGGAAGAATTTGAGAGCTACAAGGCCAGATTTGAGGAGCTGGGCATCACCTTTTTCTATACCCTCATCGACGACGCCGTAGCCCGTGTGATCCGTTCCGAGGGCGGCTACATCTGGGCCTGCAAGAACTATGACGGCGATGTGATGAGCGAT
>CAMWSZ010000177.1 GCA_947177005.1 uncultured Clostridia bacterium
CAGCAAGGCTCCCGCAGGCGGCTATCAGGAGTTCCTCCTCAACGAGGCCCGCTATTCCCGCCTGACCCGCGAGTTCCCCGAGCGCGCAAAGGTTCTGTTTGCGAAGAACGAGGAGGCCGCGAAGGAGCGCTACGAGCACCTGATGAAGCTGATCGACCTGTACAAAGCGTAAGCCATCATCCGGCATCAATACTATCTCAACCCGTTTTTTTGGGGCGGCATGGTTTCGACCACGCCGCCCCCGCTTTATCCCTTTATTTATCTGTTTTTGGGGCCGCCGCCTGCTACCGTCCTCCAATCAGTGTGCGGAGCCAGACGGCGTCGTCACGGCTGACCACTCCAGCCAGCAGCCAGGAGAACAGCAGAACCAGCAGACAGACAAGAATCCGTATCCCTCCGGCGGGAAGCAGCGCCGCGCACGCGCACGCCCCAACTGTGCAGAGCACGGCGCGCAGCGGCAGCTCCAGCCGAATACCGGACGTCAGAACCAGACGGCGCAGGCTCAAAGCGAAATTGACGATATGCGATACCGCAAAACTGAAATAATAGCCGTTCAGGCCCAGACGCGGCAGGAGCGCCCACAAAAATACGACATCCAGAAAAGACGTGAGGGTATTGTACCGGGCGTTTGCGTTCTGCTGTCCCAGACCCTTGCACATGGCGTCCACAATCGAGTCCATATAGAGCATCGGGACAAAGGGGGCGTACAGACGCAGCAGCAGCCCCACCTGTTCGTTTTGGTAGAGCCGTTCCCCCAGCGCATCCGCCGCGGTGAACAGCAGGCTTGCCGCGCACAGTCCGAACAGCAGCGACACACGCAGTCCCTGCTTTGCCAGATACCGCACACGGTTCGTACTGCCCCGGGCGGCGCAGCGGGAAAACTCCGGTACAAGCAGCTCCGCCAGGGAAAGCAGAATCGCCGCCGGAAACATCAATACCGGAAACACCATTCCCCGTATGATGCCGTAGTCCGCCATTGCGTCCACCGTGCCGGAAAACAGCGACAGACGCCGGGGAATGATTAAATCCTCTATCGTGTTCAGACCGGAACGCAGGGTGTCAGCCAGGGCCAGGGGCAGTGATATCTGAAAAATCCGCCGGTAAGGCGCTTTGCCCGCTAAACGCCGTCCCGGCAGTTTTTTCCGGCGCAATGCCGACAGAACAAAATATGCCAGCACCGTGGCTGCGCAGCTGCCCGCTACTACCGAAAATGCGGCCCGTCCGGTATCCGCACCGGCCCAGCAGGCCAGCAGCAGAAACGTGACCAGCATCGAACAGATCTGTTCCAGAAACGCCGTCAGCACCATGCCGCCGACCCGTTCCGCGGCTGTGAAATAGCCCGTCAGAACGCCGTGCAGGCACTTGACCGGCAGAAACAGCGCGTAGAAACGCAGCGCAGGCACCGCCGCCGGACTGCCGATCCATTCCGACGCCAGCCAGGGTGCCGCATACCACAGCGCCGCGGCGGTCAGTCCGCCGAACAGTGCCGCGTAGCGGTAACAGCCGTTCAAGATACCGTAAATCCGTTTTGGACGGTTCCGTCCCAGCTCCTCCGCGGAAAGATACATCGCACAGGTCCGCACCCCGGCGGACCCGACGGTAAACGACAAAGCCGTCACCGACAATATCAACTGTAAAAGCCCGATCCCGGCGGGACCAATCCGGCTGGAGAGATACACCTGAAAGCTCATGGCGGACAGCCGCAGCAGAAAATTTGCGCCTGTCAGCAGTATGGCGCTGTAAAAAATGGCGTTGCCCTTTCTCAATATCCACACCCCCTTATTCCACTATATGGGGGGCGGCAGGGTCAAAATGCTGGAAAATACAGAAAGCAGCGTTTGCCGCGGCGGCAAATGCCGGGAGAATCTCAAACCGGCGTCCTTTTTTTATTGACATCTCCGCATAAACGCTCTATGATGTACAAATATAAACAGTCTGGAGGCAAAGATGAAATACCTGAAACAATTTGGCATCATCCTGTTTGTGTCGTTTCTGGGGGAGCTCCTGCACGAACTGATCCCGTTGCCCATTCCCGCCAGCGTCTACGGCCTGCTGCTCATGCTTACCGCCCTCTGTACCGGTATTTTGCGGCTGCATCATGTTCAGGAAACCGCCGCGTTTCTGATCGAGATTATGCCGGTCATGTTCATCCCCGCCGCCGCGGGACTGCTGGATTCCTGGCCGTCCCTGCGGCCGGTCTGGCTGCCGGTGGTTCTGATCTCAGTTGTCACCACCGCCGCCGTTATGGCGGTTACGGGACGGGTCACACAGTTGCTGATCCGGCGGGAACGCAGGAGGGAAAAATGAGGGATTTTTTCGTGCATTCCGTGTTTTTCGGAGCGGTGCTCAGTCTGGCCGCCTATGAGCTTGGTTTGCTGCTGAAGAAAAAATGGAGACTGGCGGTCCTGAACCCTTTGCTGACCGGTACGCTCTGCGTAATGGCGGTGCTGACGCTGCTGCAAACGGATTACGCGGATTACAACGCAGGGGCAAAGTATATCAGCTATCTGCTCACCCCGGCTACGGTATGTCTGGCTGTGCCGCTCTACCAACAGCTTTCTCTGCTGAAAAAGAATCTGAAAGCTGTGATCGGAGGGATCACCGCCGGCGTCCTGACCAGCCTGATTGGCGTATTTCTGTTGGCAAAGCTGTTTTCGCTCACCCATGAGCAGTACGTGACGCTTCTGCCGAAATCCATTACCACCGCAATCGGCATAGGCGTTTCGGAGGAGTTGGGCGGTATTGCGACAATCACCGTCGCGTCCATTATCATCACCGGTATCCTCGGCAACGTCATTGCAGAGGACCTATGCAAAATTTTCCGCATAGAGGAGCCTGTGGCAAAGGGACTCGCGCTGGGCACGGCCTCCCACGCCATTGGGACCGCTAAGGCAATGGAATTAGGCGAAATCGAGGGCGCGATGAGCAGTCTGGCCATTGCCGTCGCAGGACTGTTAACGGTGGCTGTGGCGCCGGTATTTGCCAAACTGATGTAAAAAATGTCCGGGAGACGTTTCTCCCGGACACGTTTTTTCTGTGATTTAAATTTCGTAGACCCAATAATCCGTATGGTCGTTCAGTGCCTGTTGGTCGGGCTTCAATTGCAGCTCCGGGCTTTGGACGCTGACCCGCATATGCGGCGAGATGGAGCGGGTAATAAAGCAGCTGCCCCCGATGACACACCCCTCGCCGATGACCGTTTCTCCTCCTAAAACAGAGGCGTTGGAGTAGATCGTCACGTCATTTTCAATGGTCGGGTGGCGTTTTGCGCCCCGCAGACCCTGTCCGGCACGGGTGGACAGACCGCCTAACGTAACGCCTTGATACACCTTGACCCGTTCGCCGATGACGGTCGTCTCCCCAATAACAACGCCGGTGCCGTGGTCGATGAAGAAGTAGCGTCCGATGACCGCGCCGGGATGAATGTCGATTCCCGTTGTGACATGTGCGTGCTCGGTCATGATGCGGGGAATGAGAGGAACGTCCAGCACGAACAGCGCGTGGGCCAGACGGCTCACCATAATAGCATAAAAGCCCGGATAGGAAAAGATTATTTCGTCCTTATCCTGCGCGGCGGGGTCACCGTCAAAAGCGGCCTGGATGTCCGTTTTCAGATAGTCCTGTATCTCCGGGAGCCGGTCCAGAAACCGGGCGCAGATTTCCCTGCCCCGGGCTTTCCTGACCGCCTTCGGGGTGTCGCAGTAGTCCGGATGATGCAGCAGCGCCAGTGAGATCTGATCCGCCAGCGTGGTATAGATCTCCTCAATCTGACTGCCGTATTCGTACTGCACCGCAAAATCACTGACCGTCTGTTTGCGTCCGAAATGCGCCGGGAACAATATATTCCTGAGCAGATCGAGAACATGCGCAATGATTTCCTTGTCAGGCTGGAGTCGCAGGGCCAGCGTGCCTACCATACGGCCCCGTTCGGCGTTGGCGGTCAGATAGGCGGTGAGGTCCCGTATCTTTTTGTCCATATCAATTTCCATGTCGGATACCTCCTGTGAAATTCAGCGTATGGTTTATCCTATGCGTCGAACATAGCATATGACAAACCGCTTGTAAACCGTCATTTCACCAGAAAAGTTCCGGAAATATCCCTGTTTTTTTGGACCGCGCCCTCATGTCAGATCACGCCGCAGCTTTTCAATGGCCCTTTTTTCCAGCCGCGACACCTGCACCTGACTTACCCCCAGAATTTTTGCGCACTGCTGCTGCGTCAGGCCCTTGTAGAACCGGAGCAAAATGGTTTTCTGTTCCTGTTCCGGCAGGCGGTCAATGGCGGCGCGCAGGGCGATATGCTCCAGCAGATTCTCCTCCGTCACGGGACTGGCTAATGTGGATTCCAGCGTCAGGCCGTCGGCGTTCTCCTGGTTGAGACTGTCCGGCGGCGCGGATGCCAGCTCTGCGGCGGCAATCTCCTCCGGCGTCAGGCCGGTGGCCGCGCTGAGCTCCGACAAAACCGGCTCCCGGTCCAGCTCGGCCCGCAGGCGTTCCCGGGCGGCGTAAATGGCCGCACCCTGTTCCCGCAGGGTCCGTCCCACCTTCAGCGCCCCGTTGTCCCGCAGATACCGCCGGATCTCCCCGGCGATTTTCGGCACGGCATACGTGGAAAACTGCGTCCCATACGCTGTGTCGAACCCCCGCACGGCCTTCAAAAAACCGAGGCACCCCAGCTGATACAGGTCGTCGGCCTCCACACCCTTCCCGAAGTACCGCCGCACTACGGCCCAAATCAGCCCGCTGTTCTCCTCCAGCACCCGGGCGGCGGCGGTCTCATCCCCCTGCTGGGCCTGGAGCAGGAGGTCTGGTGCGGTCATAGGCCGGTCCGGCGCGGCTTGATCCGCCGGCGCATCGTGACCTTTGTCCCCTTCCCCGGCACCGAACGCACATACAGACGGTCCATAAAGCTCTCCATAATAGTAAAGCCCATGCCGCTGCGTTCCTCGCCGCCGGTGGTATAGAGGGGCTGCCGCGCCTGCTCCACGTCGGGAATCCCCTTTCCCCAGTCCTGGACCACAATCTCCAGTATGTTGTCCTCCAGCACCCGGGCCTTTATGAAAATCCTGCCCAGCGTATCGGGATAGGCGTGGACAATGGCGTTTGTGACAGCCTCGCTGACGGCGGTCTTGATATCGCCCAGCTCCTCCAGAGTGGGGTCCAGCTGCGCGGCAAAGCACGCCACCGCTCCCCGGGCAAAGCCCTCGTTGGCGCTGCGGCTGAGGAATTCAAAAATTATGTAGTTGGTACTGCGGGCTTTCATGCCGTCACCTCCTCAAAGCAAGTCCACATAGCGGCCCAGCCCGGCGGTCTCCAGCACGCGGGCGGCCTGCCGCGGGATATTGATGACCACCAGATTCCCGGACAGAGCCTCCATACGCCGCTTGGCCCGCAGCACCACCGCTATCCCGGAGCTGTCCATAAAGGACAGTTCCCCCAGATCCAGAAACGTCTTGACGGGCAGGGTCTGCTCCAGAAGCCGGTCAATGGAATCCATGAGGTTTTTTGCGGCGTGGTGGTCCAGCTCGCCGCTGAGCTGTATGGTCAGATACCGGTCTTCGGACCTGTATGTCATCTCCATAGCTTGTCTCCTTTTGTTTTTCCACATTATACGTCCCGGGGAGCGGGATATTCTGCCGAAACCGGGCGGAAGGCAAAAAAGTTCTGCGGAATCCAATATGACGGTTCCGCAAAACTTTTCCTGCCGCCAGACTTATGGGGCATTCATGAAGCGTAGTCCCAAGAGTGTCTTCAAGCCCCTGATTACTGCGGGTCCGGCTGTCTTATGGAACGCCCTTACTTTCATCGCGGCGGCCTGGTCCTGGAAAAACATCTGGAAAACATACTGGAGAAGTGTTATAATGACTGCGCCAAAAAACGACAAGGAGTAACACGCATGAAAAAATTATGGATTTTTCTGCTCTATCTGCTGGCGCTGCTCAGCGGCTGCCAGAGCAATCCGGAGGAGAAGAACGATTTTTCGGATACCCGGAACGCGGTGACACAGGCGTGCCTGCCGGAGATCACGCCGGATAAAATCGCCCGTATATTCTGAAGCTCTATGATGACAAGGCTGTGGAGCCGGTTGAGGCGGAGACCTTGCCAATCTATTTGACGGATATCTATGTATGATACTGCCGCTGGGCGTTCAACCCGCCTAGCAAGGACGATATGGCCTGTTATGACACGACAGCTATTTTATCCGCCTGGAGGAGCGGGGACACTGCCGGTCTGTCCGAGAAGGACAGTGCGATTTTGATCCTGGCACGGAAATCAATTTTGCAAAAGCAGTCCTCAGGAGATATAATGGAAGAATGGAAAAGCAGAAAATAGTAGAATACTTCGAGGAAGTCGAAACGAAAGAGGAATACAACGGATATTTTTGCAGTATTCCGGAAGCAATCAGTATCGTGGTACTGGGAAGTATATGCGGGCTGCGCAATACAAGTCAAATACACCAATGGGCGGAGAGTGAGAAAGTAGCCGGATTTT
>CAMWSZ010000178.1 GCA_947177005.1 uncultured Clostridia bacterium
GTTGACACACGCCCCTCAAACGTGCCTGTCTACCAGTTCCAGCACACTCGCATCTTGGTGCTCCAAGCACAACCAACAAACCGAATTATACCCGGCGGCGGCTGATTTGTCAAGAGCTTTTTTAGAATTTCCGAAAAAATTTTTCCGGCGGTCTCTAACCGGTTGCCGCAGCAAGCAATTTCATCAGTTCAGCGGGACCAGCAGGGAGAAATTCGGGGGATTTTCCGGCCAGCTCCTCCCGGGAACGGTAGCCCCAAGGCGTAGCGGCGGCGAGCATTCCAGCACGGTGCGCGAACTCCACATCCGTACCGCTGTCACCGGCATAGACGATTTCCGCGGCCGTCACCCTCAGTGCCTCCAGAACACGTCCGGCAGCAGCGGGGTCCGGTTTCAGGGGGACGGTATCGACGCGCCCAAACACGCAGCGGAATGGAATGTCCGGCAACAGCGTTTGGATAATCTTCTGCGTAGGCGCTTCGGTCTTGTTGCTCAGTACGCCCAGCAGCAGGCCTCGGCTGGACAGGCCGTGCAGCAGCTCCGGAACTCCGTCATAGGGCCGGGTCGTATCCATACAGTGCAGCGGATAGTCCCGCAGATAGACGTCCAGAATCTGATTGATGACAGCCTCATCAGTACCGGGCGGCGCGGCCTTTCTGACTGCCTCACGGATACCGCCGCCCACAAAGCTCTCACAGGTACGGAGCGAATGGGTGGGGAGGCCGCAGGCCGCCAGGGCGCGGTTCAGCGAGGCGGCGATATCAGGGAGCGTATCCATTAAAGTGCCGTCCAAATCGAACACAACTGCTTTTATCATAACTGCTTTCTCCTTATCAGAAATGATCCGCCGGACCTGCGTCTGGCAGCAATTATACTACGGCGGAAGGAAAATGTCAATTTCGGGATTCCCGCAGACAGTACTGTCCTCTTGCGGCGCAGCATTGGCTGTGATATAATCAGGAGTAATATAGAGAGCGTCAGGGGGGAACAGTATGGAGTATATCGCGGCGCAGTTTGAAATGGCGGATGCAATCTGTCATGTTCTGCACACGGCCATTCAAACGATCTATCCAAAGTATTATCCGAAAGAAGTTGTGGAATTTTTTTGCCGTCATCACAGCAGGGAACATATTCTGGACGGAATCGCCTCCGGTCATATGGGGGTGCTGGTGTTGGACGGGACGATTGCGGGAACAGGCTGCTTTGACGGCAATCATATTACAGGCGTGTATGTGCTGCCCCGGTACCAAAAGCAGGGCTGCGGCTCCTATATTCTGGACTGCCTGGAAACAAAAATCAGCAGGTATGCGGATACGGCTGTCCTGGACGCATCTCTGTCGGCGGTGTTCCTGTACGAGCGCAGAGGGTATAAAACGACGGGACATGGAATTCTGGAATTAGAAAACGATGTCAGGCTGGTCTATGAGATTATGGAAAAAAGGCTGTCAATTTGACCCGTTTTTAATAGGGGTCCGAAAATTTTACACTTGACAAACAGCCGCTTTTGTGCTATGGCTTATATACTTTCGCCCCTACATATATTTTATAAAAACGCCGCTCTTTTTTCCGTGCCTCTGCGGAAAGGCCGTTATCCCGCCGCCATTTGGGACACACTATGCAATAGGCATAAAAAATCCCCGCCTTGTTCGCATAAAATTCAAAAAGAATGTTGCGGGAAAGGGTTGCAAATTTTGGAAGGACTTAGTATAATAAGTTTTTAGAGTACAAGCAACACGTTTTGTTAAGAATAGATTACAGTACAGATGAGGAGTAAAAATTATGTGCGCTAAAGATATCGGAATCGATCTGGGGACCGCTTCCGTTCTGGTATATGTCAAAAACAAGGGCATCGTGCTCAACGAGCCCTCCGTGGTCGCTATGGACAAAAATACCGGCAAGCTGCTGAAGGTTGGCGAGGAGGCCCGGCAGATGCTGGGCAGAACCCCGGGCAATATTGTGGCGATCCGCCCGCTGCGGGAAGGCGTGATCTCCGACTACGATATGACCGAGCGGATGCTCAAGGAATTTATTCGCAAGGTGGCTGGGTTTATGGTCTTCAAACCCCGCGTTATTATCTGTGTTCCCTCCGGCATCACGGAGGTGGAAGAGCGTGCGGTGGTTGACGCAGGAATCCAATCCGGCTGCCGCCGCGTCTACCTCATCGAAGAGCCGGTAGCGGCCGCCATTGGCGCGGGCATCGACATCACCAAGCCCGACGGCCATATGGTGGTGGATATCGGCGGCGGCACCGCGGATATCGCCGTCATCTCCCTCAACGGCGTGGTGGAATCCGCGTCTATTAAGGTGGCAGGCGACCAGTTCAATGAGGCCGTCGTGAAATATATGCGGCGGAAGCATAATATTCTGGTGGGCGAGAGTACGGCAGAAAAAATGAAAATTGCCATTGGATGTGTCTATCCCAAGGAGGAGGAGGCTACCATGGATGTAAAGGGCCGGTGCCTGCTGACGGGCCTGCCGAAAACCATTACCGTCTCGTCCAAGGAGATGCTGGAGGCGTTCGAGGAACCGGCAGAACGGATTCTGGAGAGCATCCACTCCGTCCTGGAACGCACCCCCCCGGAGCTGGTGGCCGACGTGTCCACCAACGGCATCGTCATGACCGGCGGCGGCAGCTTGGTGGACGGCTTCGACAAGCTCATTGAGTCCCGCACCGGCATCACCACCGCCGTCGCGGACAACGCGATCTCCTGCGTCGCGGAGGGCACGGGACGCAGCCTCGATATGATTACCGATATGCAGGAGGGAACGATCAATCTCTCCCGCACCCGGCAGGTGAACTGAGTTTTCACATTTTTTTCGGGCAGACCGGATTTACTCTTGCAAAAAGATCTGGAATCTGATAGAATACTAACGTATGCGCCGTGCGCGGCGCGGCCCACATTACCATTATCCGTTCGGAGGTTTCAATAAATGGCTAAAAAATCAATCAGTGAGAAGCGCACAGAGAGAGAACAGGCGGAAAATCAAGTGCTGCGGCGGGTATTCAGCGTGTTCCTGCTGGGCCTGGCCGCGGAGGTGTACCTGTTCATCGTCTACCGCGCCGTGACAGGCTCCATTGACTCCATGCTGGCTTGGTATCAGGGAGTATTGCCGGTGCTGTCATGGCTGGGCGTGGCGCTTCTGGCGGGCGGCGGAATCGCCGCGTATGTGAAAAGAGCGGACAAAAAGCTGTTTGCGCCCCTGCTGGGGGCGTCCGGCGCGGGACTGTTCCTGGCCCTCAGCGGTTTCGTCATAACCACCTTCTCCAACGACAACAAGGGCGTCACCACGATGTGCGTTCTGGCCCCCATTGCGGCGGTGCTCGGCCTGATCTTCCTACTCTACCAGCACGAGTGCTTCCTCAGTACCCTGGCCCTCAGCGGCGCGATGTTCGCGGTTTGGGTCAGAGGCACGTCAGCGGCATCCGTCCTCTGGCGTATTCCCGTGATCGTCGGACTGGTCGCCGGGGCGCTACTGCTGGCAGCAGCAGCGTGGCTGGTCAGAAAAACGCAGGAGAAGAACGGCAAGCTGGGCAGTGTCCGCCTGTTTGCCGTGGACTGCGACTACAGAATCGTATACGCAGTGCTGGGTGCTGCGTTTGTCTGCGTGCTGCTGGCAATGGCGCTCCCCGCGATTACCTATTACCTGATGTGGGCGCTGGGAATCGTGATGTTCGCGGAGCTGGTGCTGTACACCACAAAACTGATGTAATCACGCAAACCGGGGAGACTTGCTGGTCTCCCCGTTCCTTTTGGACAAGTATCCGGAATTTAACTGTTGCAGATCTGACACCCGAAGCAGGTCAGAAACGTACCGTGTTTTTTACAGCGCGGAAAGCTGCGGAAAACAGGATCGTCCTTCTCCGCCTCCGACAGCCATTCCCGCAGGGATTCTTCCTTGATATCATCAGATGTCATCTGATCGATTAGATTTTCCAGTGAGTCCAAATAAACGGAAACAAATTCCTCGTTCGGACGGTAATCCAGTTTATCCCAGCCGGTCTGCGCCCCGGCCCCCCGGATGACCTGCCGCAAAAATGCCTTGTCCGCTTCAAATGTCTCCCTCTGCCACGGCAGCTCAGTGATATCAAAATCCACACAGCCTCTGCCGAGCATTGCCTGGTCCTTCTCCGACAGAGAGATTATCAAACGTTTTTCGCTTTCGGTCCGGGCCAGCGCCGAACCGCTCAGCGCAAGGATGTTGATTAACATGTCCATTCCGCCGTTCGACAGGCAGAAAGACGCATTTTTCGCGTCAAACGATATGATATTCGACATGCGGATTCCCTCCCTGCATTACGGCTTTCCGTCCGGATTGTAGCATAGCGGATCTGATAAATCAATCTGTTTTGATAAAAATTAAAATTTCCTCTTGCCAGAAGAGAAAATCTGTGGTATAAATACAGCAACGATAGAGGTTGCGGGTGCGATGAACTGGAGTGAGCCGGCAGGCTGGGACCTTCCGTGAGGCAAATCCGCCGAATCCTGTTGACAGGCGTGTCTACAGGGTGGGGACGGGGGGAATACCCTCGTCACTGTCCGCAGTCTTGGGCTGCGGTTGCGCTATCTGCTCGCATTGAACAAGATCGCTTGTACAAAGCCGGCGGAAGCGTCCGCCGGCTTTCCCTGTATCGTAATTTATTTTCCGGAGGTTTTTTACAATGGATATTCGTCACTTAAAAGGCTCAATTGTCGCTCTGATTACACCGTTTCAGGCGGACGGCTCGGTGGATTTCGCCAAGCTGAAGGAGCTGGTGGAATGGCATGTGGCGTCCAAAACCGATGCTATTCTGACCTTGGGCACCACTGGTGAGAGCTCTACTATGACCCATGAGGAGGATGACGCCGTGCTGCGGTGCGTGGTCGAAACCGCAGCGGGCCGCATACCGGTCATCGCCGGGACCGGCTCCAACAGCACCCAGACCATGCTGGAAAAAAGCCTCCGTGCCCAGGAGCTGGGTGCAGACGGCCTCCTCATCATCACCCCCTACTACAACAAAGGCAACCCTGAGGGCATCTACCGCCACTTCGTTACTGTAGCGGACGCCGTGAACATCCCCTGCATCCTCTACAACGTCCCCGGCCGCACGGGTTGCTCTATCTCCGTCGAAAACGTGGAGAGGCTGAGCAAACACCCCAATATCTGCGGCATTAAAGAGGCCAGCGGCGATATGTCCTACGCCATGAAGATCGCCCACTGCATTGGGCCGGATTTCGCCCTCTGGTGCGGCAATGACGATATTACCATTCCCCTGCTGTCTATCGGCGGCAGCGGCGTGATCTCGGTCTGGGCCAATATCATGCCCAGAGAGTGCCATGATATGGTTATGGATTATCTGGAGGGGCGTCAAGCACAGGCAGCAGCAACGGCTGTCAAATATCTGGACCTGATGAACGGTCTGTTTATGGAGGTCAACCCCATTCCCGTTAAGACCGCCCTGAACCTGATGGGCAGGAGCGGAGGCACATTCCGCCTGCCGCTGTGCGAGATGAGCGCGGCGCATCAGGACCAGCTCCGCGGGCTGCTGGAGAAAGCGGGGCTGCTGGCATGAAAATTGTTTTGATTGGCTATGGCCGCATGGGGCATCTGATTGAGCAGACAGCGGTGGCCGCCGGGGATGAAATCGCCGCGATTATTGATATCGGCAATATCGGCGACCTGAAAACTTTGGGCCGTGTGGGTGACATTGTCATTGACTTCTCCAATCCCGCCGCCCTGCCCGATGTTGCGGACTATATCCGCCGTACAGGCACGCCTTTGCTGTCCGGCGTCACGGGCATGACTACCGAAAATATGGCCCTGTTTGACGGCTTGGGACAGTATGCGCCGGTGCTCCACAGCGCGAACTATTCTGTAGGCGTGGCGGTGTTCCGCCGGGTGCTGGAGCAGATCAGCGGCGTGTTGCAGCCGGATTTTGATGTGGAAATCGTAGAGACCCACCACAACCAGAAGGTGGACGCCCCCAGCGGCACCGCAAAAATGCTGTTGGATGCTGTCGATCCCAGGCACGAGTACAAACACGTCTACGGCCGGGAGGGCATCTGCGGTAAGCGCGGCGAAAACGAAATCGGGATTCACGCCATTCGCGGCGGTACGGAGGCCGGAACCCATACGGTCAGCTTTTTCGGTGCCGACGAGGTGTTTGAGATCACCCACAGGGCGTCTTCCCGGCAGATTTTCGTCAACGGCGCCCTGCATATGGCGCGGAAACTGGTGAATATGCCAAAGGGCTGTCATAATTTGCAGGATATTCTGTTTGGAGGGAGCAACGGATGATGAACGCGCAGGAAATTATCGCCTATATCGGCAGCGCGGAGAAAAAAACGCCGGTAAAGGTGTATGTCAACGAGCGGGAGGCCATCGACTATGGCTCTGCCACCGTCTTCGGCGACGGCACGTCCAAAGTCGTCTTCGGCGACTGGCGGGAGCTGGGACCGGTTCTGGAGGCCAACGCCGGTAAGGTGGAGAGCCTGGCGGGGACTGCCAGGGCTCAG